>NZ_JABXKO010000106.1:0-59256 GCF_017114965.1 Nostoc sp. JL31 | reverse complement strand
CGCCTCAAATGATAATCTGACGTAATCAAATAAATATGCTGTAACCTCTGGTGAGCAAAATCTCCCGCCAAAGTCGTGAAATTAGTCACAGTATCCGTTGCTCTACCATCCAAATGCAACTTTGCTTCAGCAACACCATACTGTAAAAATATCCGGCGATCAACATCCAAATTCCAAGCAAAATCAGAAACCCAAATATCTAAATTCTGGCGAGATTGCCAAAATTGCGCCGCAAACCTCATCCGTTCAGCATCACCGCCCAATACAAAAATAGCCTGTGGTACTGGGGTTTGATAAAAAGCGATCGCAATCCTGGCAGGTATAATGCTAGTTAATAAAAGTGCGATCGCGAAAACTAACCATATCAATCTTAGTTTTTGTTTCATCCTAGTACATAAAACTCAGACAATTAAAGAAAAAACTTACGATTGAGCGAATGATAAATGAAACTAAAACCATATATGAGCAAGTATTAGAAAAAGAATACTCAAAAAGTATTTTACAAAAGCTACTCCGAATTTAGTCTAGGATTCAAACTAGATCCGGTTCTGCCAACGAAAATCCACAAAAACGATCGCCCACAATCTCGCAACACCCGCACCAACGATTCCGATCGCTGATTTTGAGAAGCTACCGCCACAGGTGTAACCACAATCCCCTGGCTACCTAAAACTATGGTTGCGATCGCTCTTGCCCGCCTCAAATGATAATCTGACGTAATCAAATAAATATGCTGTAACCTCTGGTGAGCAAAATCTCCCGCCAAAGTCGTGAAATTAGTCACAGTATCCGTTGCTCTACCATCCAAATGCAACTTTGCTTCAGCAACACCATACTGTAAAAATATCCGGCGATCAACATCCAAATTCCAAGCAAAATCAGAAACCCAAATATCTAAATTCTGCCGAGACTGCCAAAATTGCGCCGCAAACCTCATCCGTTCAGCATCACTCCCCAACACAAAAATAGCCTGTGGTACTGGGGTTTGATAAAAAGCGATCGCAATCCTAACCGGAATTATGCTAATTAATAGAAAGGCGATCGCTAAAACCAACCACATCAATCTCTGTTTGCGTTTCATTCAAAGCTTACTTAACTCATAGCGATCGCGGGATGATTTTAAAATTATTGTGGGATGGGCATATTGCCCGTACCTTCTTTTTCGGGCAGACAATATACCATCCAACAAGAGTCATCCTTTGATTGTGCAACGCCAAAATATTTAACCTAATCGCTCTCTGATATTTCGCAATAACCCTCCAATAGCAGTAAATTCAAGAGTGTTATTTAGAGCTTTTAGGGAATTTGTATCAGCTTTATCAACAATGGTATTGTAGGTATTAATTGCCTGATTAAGCTTAGTTACATTCACCCCAGTCTGATCTCTAACCAAGCCGTCGAGGTTGAGAATTAAATCGGTTGTCAATACAGGATCAGCCCCAGCTAACACTATGGGAATAACAGTTTTGGCAGCATTAGCATCAACTCCTACTCCCAATAAAGTTGCTAAAACAACGGCTGCATTGTCTGCCTTATCGCGTGGCCCAACAATTTGAAAACTAAGATTTTCCCCATTTGTTTTCTTGATTGTAACAACCTTTGTTATAGTTTTTTCAGATAAACTATTAGGGGTTTGTGCTTGACTTGGAAAATTCCCCAATCCTAAAAGTAGGGGACTAAGACTCAGGGAAATCAGTAAAGACTTGAATTGGTTCATAATCATCTTTATGGATTAGATATAACTATTGTGTTACCACCAATTTGCAAAGAAACGGAGCCATTGGCAGGTAGTGCAGCAATTGAGGTTCTGACAAATGCAATGGCAGCCCCTATGGTGGGAAACCCCTGTGTTTGTGTCGAACCACTTGCTGTAGTTGTTACAGATACTTGATTAAGAACTGGCGCTTCAGTGCTACTCACCGTCAGAGTAGCCCCCGATGCAAGCAACGATGCGATTTGTTGTTGTGTCGAACCGCCAGTTTGTAACGCTACAACAGCATTTTGTCCAGCCGTATTCACAGCTGTTTGAATCGCAGGCGAAACGGTAATTGTAGATGTTCCATTAGCACTAGTTGTGGCTGTAATGTTGCCTGATGTTGTTGCGCCACCGGTTTGAACAGTGACAGGGGTTGAAAAAACGCTAATACTAGCAGCACCTCCGTTATTACCACTAACTGAACCAGCTGTTCCTTTACTGGGACTATCTTGGCTGAGTTGGGCTTGGCTTGGTAACTGCCAAGCACTCAACAGCACAGGACTCAGACTAAAAGCAAGAATGAAAGACTTGATTTTTCTCATGGTGATTCTCTAGAGATAAGGTATTTATTTAGGCAGGAAATTGAAACCATAGCCGATGCTGATAATGAAAGCAGTACCGCCAGGTGTCCTATCCGTGAGGTCTGAACCTTGAAGTACAATTGTAAGAGGAATAGTTGGAACCGGAACAAAAGAAACTCCAGCGTTTAGACCTACTCCACTCCAAGATGCACCAACACCAACTTGAGGATGAACTTGTAAACCAAATCCTCCAAATACCCCAACACTGTCATTTCCTGGGCGGAAGTTACCGCCTCCCACTCCCACTGTGAGCGCCAATGGCATTTTATTATTAGGATTATTAGGTTGCAACACGGAGACATTTGTAACCGCACCATAGACGGTAGAATCAGCTATTGCTTCATTACCATACTGAGCAAAAGTATTCCAGCCAACTGCGGCGGCAACTTGATTTTTACTACCAGCATAGAGAACACGGTGGGCTTTGAGATCGAAAGTCCCATTAGCACCAAAGTTTTTGATACTACCGTTGTTAAAGGAGACTTCTAAACCGATTAATTTCTGGCTGTCTCCCAAACCAAAACCGACACTTGTGCTGCCATCGAAACCTGCATCGCCATTTGCTTCCTTGCGAGTTGCTCCCGATGCTGCAAAGAAAAAGTCTCCCATGTTAGCCCCGAAAGCACTGGGAATTCCAAAGCTAAGGCTAGGAGGATAGGTTTGTTTAACACCTGTGCTTCCCAACAAAGGCTTAATTTTTAGGTTTTGGCGTAATTCACTATCATTTAGTGGAGTTTCAGAGCCAGCAGAGGGAGTTGCAGTTTGGGATAGAATCTGGCGATCGCCTTGGTTGGGTGATATCATCAACTGCTGTGCTGGACTCAGATTTGAAGAATTTACTTGAGAGACAAAAATCGCCTTTCGGGTTTGAGTGTTGGCTGATTCAGTTAAAGATGCATTCTGTTGTTTTTTAAAAAAATTGTTAGTTTTTAAAGAAGCAGCCTGTTGTTTTTCATTGAAGATTTTAGGTTTAACGTTAGCACTAAAACCATCACTAATACTTACAGTCTCTAATTCAGCAACATTATTATTTTTTTGAGATACCAGCAACCTTTGTCTTAAGCTAATCTTTGGTTGTGTATTAAGTCTAGATAGTCTCGATTGAGTCTCTGGATTTTCAAAAGCAACGCTATCCGCAGCAACTGCCGATTGGATAGAAATATCTGTCAACATTAGCAGAAAAGTTAACAGGATTTTTCCTGAGTTCCAGCAAGCAGAGTTAATGCTAATCATTTCATAAGTATCACTACCATTAGTAATATTTTGTGTTTCATGCATCAATGATATTCCTTTTGTAAAAATTATTTACCTAAACACGAGATCAATTTATACGTAAAATTACTATTTGGCAATAGTAATTTTACGCCAATATAGGCAATTGACGGGACTTAGACAAAATAGAAGATGAAAAAAGATTCTAATTCCTAGCTATCTAATTGGTATTTAAGGACTTGAGGCTAGGGGAAATGCACCTTATTTCCTAATAAAAACTAATAGCTACGGTGTATATACAAGTCTGAAATAGTTTACTCACCTGCTTTTTCGTGTCATTTTTACCCCACCCTAGCCCTCCCCTTGCAAAGGGGAGGGAACTAAATTTTCTTGTTTCCCCCCTTAGCAAGGGGGGATTAAGGGGGGTAATTTGACACGCCTAAAAAGGGGGGCAAAAAGCTCTTTAATTCCCCCTTTTTAAGGGGGAATTAGGGGGATCTACAACGATTTTGGTTTTCGAGAAAGATGTGTGTACACCGTAGCCTAAAAGGAGAGAGGCTTTGATGCTCACTCCCCAACGCTAGCTCTTAAGGGGCTGGGGGTTAAGTCTATATTTCACGCAATTGAGAACCGCTATATAAATTAGCTTATTTCCAACTCAATAACTCTTTATTAGTAATAAAAAACTTCCTGATTAGGTACAAATAAGTAAATTACTCTTTGAGAGTAAGAAAAATTTTTCACCAGAATATTAAAATGAATTGTTTATAACTCAGTTTATGCTAATGCTAAAACCCTTGCTAAATATATGTTGCTAGCAATCTATGAATGGGTGAGAAGTTCCAACTAACTATTACAACTATAAATTAAAATTATGTCTTCTATATTTATAACTTATGACTTAGATATAACCATTTCACAAAATCGAAGTTAATTGTCAGGAAAGTAAGATATTTGTACTTAGGTATTAATAAAAACTTATTTAATAAAGTATTTTCTATATATATACTGCTGTTAATAAGGATTAAGAAATTCTGATTAAAGAATATTGCAATACCTTAATTTAATTGCTAAAGTGTTGTGTGACAACAATGCTGAGAAGCGCTCGGATCTAAGAGAAGTAGAATCTATGAGCTATACCCATTCAGCTAAGTGTCTTAAGCTTTGACGGATTCAAAACGAGAAATTGCTGCCTCATATAGACAACTATGAGGGATTGCAGATTAACCAAGAAATGTCTCATTGCTAAAAGCTTAGTTTCAGTTTGATTTCAATTGCAATTGATTATTTGTCTTACTTTGTGCCGACAAGTAGGTAGCTCTTGCTTGTGTGTATCGGCAATAACGAAAAGTTTGGTAAGACTTAAATTTTGGAGAATAAAACTAATGGAGATTCAAGGTAAAGTTGCCCTAATTACAGGGGCTTCGCGTGGAATTGGACGAGCGATCGCCATCGAATTAGCGCAACAAGGCATCAAACGGATGATATTGGTAGCACGCGATCGCCGCAAGTTATTGGAGGTAGCCAAGGAAATCGAGGCTATGGGTACAGAAGCTGCGATCGTCGCCTTAGATTTGACTCAAACAATTGAAGTAAATATCGCTGTCGCTCAACTCTGGCGCAATTACGGACAGATTCACCTGCTGGTTAATTGTGCAGGAGTCGCATACCAAAGCTCATTTTTGCAATCTAAAATGCCCCAAGTTCAAGAAGAACTCTCTGTGAACTTGTTAGGAATGTACAACCTCACTAGTTTGATTGCTCGACGCATGGCCAGCCAAAGACAAGGGACAATTGTCAATGTATCGAGCCTGATGGGAAAAGTGGCAGCACCAACGATGGCGACATACTCAGCAACCAAGTTTGCCATCTTAGGATTTACCCAAGCCTTGCGTCAAGAATTAGCTGAACACAATATTCGTGTGATTGCATTACTGCCTTCCCTGACAGACACAGACATGGTGCGCGACTTAAAATTATTTCGCTGGGTGATCCCCATGACTCCTCAACAAGTGGCTAAAGCACTCGTCACCGGAATGCAAAATGATTCATCAGAAATTTTAGTTGGATGGCAAAGTCATTTAGCCGTGTTGTGTCAACGCATTTCCCCTTGGTTATTAGAGCTAATTTTACGAATAGCAACACCGCCAGCACCAAGCAGACAACAGCCGAGTCAAAAACTGAACAAGCTAATCCCGAAACTGAATTTTTTGACCAGAATCCATCGTTTCAGTGATTTATTCTTGTCAAGAACATGATTTTTTGCGTGCCTGCATACATAGCGCCAAGGTGATTTTGACATAGATTGGAAGTATTCCCTTTTCCTGCTCCTGCGATCGCTTGACCCATTGCCCAAACTCTACAGTTACAACTTGTGTCAGAAGGTCATCCTGGTGCGGCACGTCCACGATATTCTAAACATACTCATACTGTACAATACTCACTCCACAGCATTGTGGCGTCTAAAATCAGTCCTTGTTCCAATCATTCACAGCAGAGCGGATGATGGTTCGATAAACGGAATGTACATTGATGTGGCTGTTGTGCAAACATCAACTAAACCGTTTCAGACAACTCTGAGCAAACAACATTCGACTTTATACGTTTAGTCAAATTGATATACTCTCAGCAGATTAACGCAATCACTATCCAAATCAGCGTTTTTTAGTGCTAGTATTTACCAGTATTTTTGATCCGCTCAGTAAATAACGCAGGTTATCACCTAAACGGGATGTCGCTTCCATTTGTTTTTCTGTCTGTGTTTAGCCACCAGTTAGAATACAGCGAAATTACTCGTTATGGAAATCTGCACCTCCTTTTTCTCTGTTTAAATTTCTTAAACTTAGGTTTTTGTCAGTCAATCATATTTATTCACGCTTTTTGAAACGCTTTTCTTTACCTAATAGAAAAACTACATAAAATCGCTTCACGAAAAATGGTATAGAAACTCTAATATCAACAAAATGACGTTTATAAATACGGTCATTAAATACTTTTTTTAGCTCAGTTAACTGTGCATTGGTAAAAGTAGCTACTATTTCAGGAGGAATACGAGTAAAAAGCTGTTGCTCGAAAGGGTCTTTTTTGGAAGAGTTTTTCTTTGAATGATTTTGAGACATCTTGCTTTTTACCTGACTAAAACTAAAGTTTAAAAATTAGGACTGTGTTCATAATCCCAGCACTTATCATCACGCCAAACTCTATCAGTGTATTCACATTCTGATTTATCATAAATCCAAGGAATTGATGTAGGGTAAGACAGAGGAGATGTGAGATTCAGAGAAGACAATACAAAAGAAAATATTGTAAAACAACAAATCGATAGAATGATTAAAAATCCTATGACAAACAAGCTATTGCTAAGAGTCCAAAAAGGATATAAACCTTTTTCAGAGCGTAAGCGGTTTTGAGAGCGACGTTCTGAACCTGCTAACAAAACTAGATAAAACCCTAGCCTGGGAATTGGTATTGAAACTCTTATGTTTAAAAAATGACGAGAAGACTTATTATAGCTAAAACCCCTTTTTAGTGCTTCTATTTGCTTATCAGTGAAGGTACTTGCAATTTCTGGATTAATCTGAGAAAAAAGCTGCTCAAAAGTAGGATTAGTGTAATGGGTATTATTCATTTTATCTGTCTTAACATACATTAATTAATATTTCATCACTTGTATCTTTTAATCCGGACATTAGGCACAATAAATTCTATTTAAATATAAAGTTATTGCCTCTACCAATAATTCAATATTTTCCAGATTTATTAGCATTCAAGGCAAACATACTATAGCCTGGCTTAGGTACCACAAAACTTACATATAGAACAGTTATAAATATAGTTATTTACCTAATTTGTACATAAAAAAATAAAAGATGAGCGCACTAGTACAACACGGCGGAAATAAACCAATCATTCCAAATCAACGAAACCCCTATGCTGTATTCATTTTTAATTTTTAATTCCGCCTTGCGGTACTAGTGGGAGGTTTTTTGTTTACGCTATCTATAAAATGCCGTTGTCTTTACAGGTCAAAATACTAATAGAGACTACTTGCTAATCCTTGTATGTATACTTAGTTCAACTCAGGTTTAAAATCTTCTTTTAGTTAGTAGATTCGATAAATATCCTGCTTCTATCGAAATACCAATATTCTCTAAAAACTCTAATAGCTTGCTTTGAGTGAAATTACCCCTGTAGTAAAAGCTCATAACTAAGGCTTTTACTGGATTGAACTCTCTGTCGTATCCTGCTGCTAGAGAAGCTAGGTAAGTTTTTCTGCCCTTTGTTGAGTAGTCTTTTTGCTTACAGAACACTACGTTATCAGTTTTCAGTAAGATGTCTTGAACGATTACTTGTTTGTAGCCCTTGAATTGTGAACCGAATAGTAATTTTTCTTCCTACCCCGATTTATCGAAGAGAACAAAGGGATGGGGAGACAAAGAGCTTGCGGCAACGCAATGCGGATTTAAGACCCCTACCACTTACTTTTTGGTGGATTTAAATCAGGTGGGGTTTGAATCTCCATCTGATTTCTCCCCTTGTCTCTTTCTTCAACGAGCAGATACTGATTTTTGTTGCAAGATAATTCTTCAAAACATCCTAACTTAATTTTTCAAGATTTTAATAACTGTAATATCACGTAGCTCTAGAAAATAAGGTAAAAAAATTACGGTGTATTTACTTACTAAAACACTTGTTCAATGTAAATCAACATATTGAGTAAAAATAATTTTAAAAAATTACAAATTTAAAAATAATACGTTAAAGATTACAAAACAAACAGAATTAAATATTAAAGCTTACATTTCACTTGAAATTTTATATTAAATCAACATGACTTAAACATCAAAGCTCTCAATTGTTGTTGATTGACTATCTTTTTGCATTTTTTATACAGATAAACTCTTTACATTCTTGAAAACGTATGTTTAATTTGATTCAGTAGAGAGCAAAGGCAAATGCCTAGCTAATACTAAAAATCAACAATGAGTTAAAGTCTAAAATCATGGCAGTCGAAAAAACTAATTCTTCTTCAAGTTTGGCAGAAGTTATTGACCGTATCTTGGATAAAGGTATCGTTATAGATGCTTGGGTACGTGTTTCCCTAGTTGGTATTGAATTACTTGCAATCGAAGCTCGGATCGTCATTGCTTCTGTTGAAACCTACTTGAAATATGCAGAAGCTGTAGGCTTAACACAGTCAGCCGCTGTACCTGCTTAATTATTAAGTAGATTCTAGAATATCGAAATTACCTACTAGGTAATTATGATATTCTACTTCCGACCAGATAAATATAAACACAACACTGAGTTAAGGTCTAAAATCATGGCAGTCGAAAAAACCAATTCCTCTTCAAGCTTGGCAGAAGTTATTGATCGTATCTTGGATAAAGGTATCGTCATAGATGCTTGGGTACGTGTTTCCCTAGTTGGTATTGAATTACTTGCAATCGAAGCTCGGATCGTCATTGCTTCTGTTGAAACCTACTTGAAATATGCAGAAGCTGTAGGCTTAACACAGTCAGCCGCTGTACCTGCTTAATTATTAAGTAGATTCTAGAATATCGAAATTACCTACTAGGTAATTATGATATTCTACTTCCGATCAAATAAATATCAACGCAACACTTAGTTAAGGTCTAAAATCATGGCAGTCGAAAAAACCAATTCTTCTTCAAGTTTGGCAGAAGTTATTGACCGTATCTTGGATAAAGGTATCGTTATAGATGCTTGGGTACGTGTTTCCCTAGTTGGTATTGAATTACTTGCAATCGAAGCTCGGATCGTCATTGCTTCTGTTGAAACCTACTTGAAATATGCAGAAGCTGTAGGCTTAACACAGTCAGCCGCTGTACCTGCTTAATTATTAAGTAGATACAATCAAATTAGAATTACTAAAACTATTTCTTTGTGAAGTCATCTGTGGCAAATTTCCTGGATAACTGATCTCCTTGGGTTCTTTTCTTTACAGTTCGTTTTCATTTATTGCAAATCAGCCGATCTTCATAGAGACTTGGTAGAAGTAATTCTGATTGGTATTCTGTTCTTCGTCGATTATCTTGATACTTCTCAATCAAGATTTATCAAAGGATAAAATGCCAAGAGCAGATATTGTTTGAGCTACATTATCTGGATATTAAGTGTCCATTTAATGTAGTTTATTCCCGATTTTAATAATATAATATTGCGGAGAATCTCATGACGGCTTTAATGGAAAAAATCCGGCAAGAGCATAAGTCGATAGCTGAGGAAGTATCCCAACTATTTAGAGAGACTCATGAATTCTTGTCCGCTACAACAGCAAACAGAGAAGAGCAAGCCAAAAAGCAAGCCCAATATCTGCATCAGTTCCACCAAAACCTACAGCAAACAAACCGCGAGTTTCTCACAGAAACTACTAAAGAAAGGCTTGTTCAAGCTCAAGCTCTCCACCAAGAACTTGAGCAAACAAACCGCGAGTTTCTCACAGAAGCTACTAAAGAAAGGTTTGCTCAAGCTCAAGCTCAAGCAAAGTTTTTGCAGGAGTTCTACCAAGAACTTAAGCAAACAACCCACGAATTTCTCACAGAAACTAATAAAGAAAGGCTTGTTCAAGCTCAAGCTCTCCACCAAGAACTTGAGCAAACAAACCGCGAGTTTCTCACAGAAGCTACTAAAGAAAGGTTTGCTCAAGCTCAAGCTCAAGCAAAGTTTTTGCAGGAGTTCTACCAAGAACTTAAGCAAACAACCCACGAATTTCTCACAGAAACTAATAAAGAAAGGCTTGTTCAAGCTCAAGCTCTCCACCAAGAACTTGAGCAAACAAACCGCGAGTTTCTCACAGAAGCTACTAAAGAAAGGTTTGCTCAAGCTCAAGCTCAAGCAAAGTTTTTGCAGGAGTTCTACCAAGAACTTGAGCAAACAACCCACGAATTTCTAGCAGAAACAGCAAAGAACAGAACTGAGCAAGCCAAAGCACAAAAGCAATATCTGCATCAATTTCGTCAGGATTTGTTTGTGAGCATTTTTGGCACGCATATTTAGTCATTAGTCAACGCTCTGACCAAGGGAGTTAATACCCTTTTTCTAAATTACAGTTCATTCTCCTTTCCTCCTTGCTGTAGATTTATTTTAGAGAATTGGTAATCTGTTGGCTGACTAGATTAAATAGTAAAACCCCCTAATCTTGCAGTTAAATAACTGGTCAGAAAAGGGGGCGAATTCAACAATGAGTTTTAGTGTAAAAGTTTAGATATTCTATTCTATCTATTAATTTAGTGTTACTGAGTTATCAAGTCTTAAAGTTTTGCTTGAGCTTGGTTTTTGGAATTAACAAGCATTAACTTTTGGCTTGCTAAACTGTGTAACTAGAATAGCATATCAAGTTCCAAATTGCAACATTCTGAGTTTTTTGTCTCGAAAAGCTATTTCTCATCATCGTAATCTATGACTATCACTGCAAATAACAACAAAAGAGCTGTTCTTCGTGTCCGTCCAGGGCAATTTGTCATCACACCAGCGATTGAGCAGGTAGTAATTCGGGCGTTGCGTTATCTCGCATCAGGCTTTGCAATTCACTTACGTGGCCCAGCAGGTACTGGGAAAACAACCTTAGCCATGCACCTGGCTAACTGTCTAGATAGACCTATCATGTTAATTTTCGGAGATGATGAATTTAAAAGTTCTGATTTGATTGGTAGTGAATCGGGTTACACCCATAAAAAGTTACTGGATAACTACATTCACAGCGTTCTCAAAGTCGAAGACGAATTTAAACAAAATTGGGTTGATTCTAGACTAACTCTAGCTTGTCGAGAAGGCTTAACCTTGGTCTATGACGAATTTAACCGTTCACGACCAGAAGTGAATAACGTCTTGCTCTCTGCTTTAGAAGAAAAAATTCTGACTCTTCCTCCCAGTAGTAATCAGCCAGAATACCTGCACGTTCATCCCCAATTTCGGGCTATTTTCACCTCCAACCCAGAAGAGTACTACGGAGTCCATGCGACTCAAGATGCTTTAATCGATCGGTTGGTCACTATTAATATGCCAGAACCGGATGAGCTAACTCAAACCGAGATATTAGCTAATAAAACAGGCATCAATAGATCAGATGCTCACTTAATTGTGCAGTTGGTTAAAGCATTTCGTTTACGTACAGGTGGCGAGAAGACATCAGGATTGCGGTCTTGTTTGGTGATTGCTAAGGTATGTGCGGAACACAATATTTTGGTATCACTAGAAAATTCTGATTTTCGGGAAATTTGTGCAGATGTGCTGTTCAACCGCACTAAGTTGTCTGCTAGCGAAGCTACAACGATTTTCCTAGAATTACTGAACCATGTAAGAGTAGTGGCAGTAGAGGGATCGCAATATAGTATCACAGCAGACGATACAGATGGGATTGGTACAGAAGAGAGCGAAGCGATCGATGAAGGCGGATTTCCAACCATCATCGATTCTAATTTTAGCGATCTTCATCCAGAAGACCCAGAACACCCAGTTCTAGATCACCCTGTTCCCTTCGAGAAGGAAATTTATCAATACCTACAACAGCGCAAAAGTGCAGCATTAGTTGTGATTCAAAAAGAATTCAACCTCAACCGGATCTCAGCAACTAATGCTCTCAATGCTTTAGAGCAAAAAAGCTTAGTGAGTAAGAACAATCGTTTATATACCATTGAAGAGCCGAATTAATTGTGACTACTACCCCACTACACCCAACACGTCCTCAAGTTAACTCAAATAGAGTAGTTCCTACATCTACGCAAGGCTCCACCTTAGCAGATATTCTCGAAAGAGTTTTAGATAAAGGAATTGTGATTGCTGGTGACATTTCTATATCTATTGCCTCAACTGAACTAATACATATTCGGATTCGTCTGTTAATTTCTTCAGTTGATAAAGCTCGTGAGATGGGTATAAATTGGTGGGAAAGTGACCCATATCTCAGTACCAAAGCTCAACGTTTAGTTGAAGAAAACCAACAACTTCAACAACGGCTAGAAAGTCTAGAATCACAGCTACGTATACTCACATCTGCAAATGTGAAAGATGAAGCTACATTCGCAGCCAAGAATCAAGACGATCTCCAGCCCATATACGAAGTAAATGGCCAATTGGAAAAGGATTCCCAAGTTGAGGCTTAATCAGTTTTTGGAAATGTCAAAGCAATCCATGTCCAATTTATACCAAGATTAAGTCGAATTCAATACTTTTAGAAAAGGTAGATAGCATCATGGCAATGGTTTTTACTCCCTCTGAAAAGTCTCCTGATTTGCTACCTACCACTTCTAAAGCTAACAGCAAAGCAGGTTTAGCTCCTTTACTTTTGACTGTAGTGGAACTAGTACGCCAGCTGATGGAAGCACAAGTAATTCGGCGTATGGAACAAAACTCTCTCAGCGAATCTGATTTAGAACGAGCAGGCGAAAGTTTGCAAAAGCTAGAAGAACAAGTTTTAAACTTGTGTGAGATTTTTGAGATTGAACCAGCAGACTTGAATATACATTTAGGAGAAGTTGGTAGTCTTTTGCCATCACCCGGATCTTATTATCCAGGTGAGATTGGGAATCAGCCTTCTATACTGGAACTACTAGACCGTCTTTTAAATACCGGAATTGTTGTGGACGGTGAAGTAGATTTAGGTATAGCTCAACTCAATCTCATTCATCTTAAGTTGCGGTTAGTTTTAACCTCAAGGCCGTTGTAATTACAAATAAGACTTACACCACTGGCACACTATAACAAGAATAGAGGTGGTCAATAGTCCACAATCAAAAGTTAAATCAAGTTGGACTATTGACTCTTGATATCCTCATCAATAAATCTCTAACACTTGCGTAAATTTTGATAATTACTTTAGTTTGAGCATTCTTTAGCATTATGACATTTGGTCTTTACGTATACGGGATTTTTCCTGAGCCAATTCCAGAAACAGTTGCTATTAAAGGATTGGATTCTCAACCTGTCTATAGTCAAGTAATCGATGGATTTACTTTTTTATATTCAGAGGCACAACAAGAAAAGTATTTAGCTTCTCGACGCAATTTAATTAACCACGAAAAGGTTCTAGAACAAGCTATGCAAGCTGGATTTAGAACCTTACTGCCTTTACGTTTTGGATTAGTTGTGAAAAATTGGGAAACAGTATCTACACAACTACTTCAACCATATAAAGAGCAGTTACAAGAGCTATTCCAAAAATTAGCTGGGCGCCGAGAGGTCAGCGTTAAGATTTTTTGGGACAGTAAGTATGAATTAGAGGCCTTGATGGAGTCTCATAAAGACTTGAAAAAAAAGCGAGACCAAATGGAAGGAAAGGCATTAAGTATGGAGGAGGTAATTCACATTGGACAATTAATTGAAAATAATTTAGCAAGTCGCAAGGAATCAATCATTCAAGTGTTTTTTGATGAGTTAAAACCATTGGCAGATGAGATGATCGAAAATGCTCCAATGACAGAAGACATGATTTATAACGCTGCCTTTTTGATTCCTTGGGAACAAGAAACTATATTTAGCGAACAAGTCGAAGCGATTGATCAAAAATTTGGTGAACGTTTACGCATTCGCTACAACAACTTTACTGCACCTTATACTTTTGCTCAAATTGCTTCATAGGAGTCAAGATTATGCTAGGGAAAATCTTACTATTACCAGTCATGGGCCCAATTAGTGGACTTATGTGGATTGGAGAACAAATTCAAGAACGTACTAATACTGAATTTGATGCTCAAGAAAATCTCCATAAACAATTATTGAGTCTGCAATTAAAGTTTGATATGGGCGATTTTTCTGAAGAAGAATTTGATGCCCAAGAAGAAGAACTTCTCTTGAAAATTCAAGCTTTGGAATTGGAAGAAGAGTCTCGCCTGGCTCTAGAAGCTGAAGATGAAGAAGATGAATATGAAGATTATTCAGTGCAATCTGAGTTTATAGATGTATCTGAAGAGAATGAAGTTTACCAAGAGAAAGACGTATTTGTAAAAGAATACGAAGATAATGAAAATCTAGTTTTATCACCATAATAACTAGTCATCATGATCTGTATATACTTATAACGGATGAAAAAGCTAGAGGCTAAAGGTAATAAATTAGTTTTTGGTTAAGCACTGGATACTAAGCTTCTGACTACAAAAGTTAATTTATTTACCTCTAGCTAGTTAATCTAGAAAATTAAACAATTAATAACCCGCTTTCGCGGGTTAGTTGTTTACTTTTTGTTCTTACTTTCAACTAATTTGGCAAGGCTTGAGAGCTTAGTATTCAATATCAAAAGCCTTGTAGTTATTAGTTTCAAAGAAGATTTTTGGACGCGCTACTGGAGGAACTCTTAACTCAGAACCACGTAAATGCTTAATATTCTTGTCTGTCGCATCTATCTGGCTTTGGAGTGTAGATAAATCTTTTGTAAGTAGCACTTTTCGCTGCTCAATAAAAACTAACTCTTGCTTAATCCTTTGTTTTTCTGTGATTAGCTTATAAAGCTCTAATTGATTAGATGCCTCAGATTGATTACGAGGCATTGTGCTAATTTTTGGTCTGGTTATTCCTTGGCTACGTATTCTTCTCATGGTGTTAACCTGGATATTTGATAGCATTATAACTAAGATTTTAAGAATGTAAATAGTTTTATAAAAATCAGCATTTCTTTTATTTATATGCCAAGATGATTGTTTTAGTTACTGTGGATTAAATTGCCTAGTTTTTTATCTGGTTAAAATCATGCGATCGCAGAATTTCTACACTTACGCATTTTTCAATACTCCTGATTTCCCTGTGGATTTGCCATCTGGCAATCTGGGTGAATTATTCTTAATTAATGGCAAGAATATTTCAGCTGTTGTAGAACCTGGAATATCTTTAGAATCAAGCCAAAATGACGATGAGCAAGTCATAAAAATGGTTTTAGCCCACGATCGCGTTATCTGTGAGTTATCTCGTCAGATGACAGTTTTACCTTTGCGTTTTGGGACTTATTTTATTTCTGAAGATACATTGCTAAACCATATAGAATCCCATGCTCAGGAATATCAAGATAAACTAAATAACATCCAAGGAAAAAATGAATATACTTTAAAGGTCATTCCCCAAAAAGTTGAAGAACTTGCAAAGGCATCTGGGACAAATGGCAGAGATTATTTTTTAGCTAAGAAACAGTACTATGAACAGCAGAAAAGCTTTTTTGCTGCCCAAAATCAGGAAAAATCTTATCTGATTAATTTAATTACAGAAACTTATCAATCATCTGCGATCGTTCAAGATCATGCAGATGAAGTACGGTTTCATCTTTTAGTTGATCGCCAGAATAAAGCTTTACTTTTAGAACAAGTATTAAGCTTGCAACAAAAATGCCCTCATTGGACTTTAATCTTGGGAGAACCTCTTCCTCCTTATCACTTTATTTAATTATTACTCACAAGTTTTTTCAGGAATTTTTTAATTATGAACTACTATGATTCATTGCATCTACTTATGTTTAGTGGCAAGGGTGGAGTTGGTAAAACTACCATTTCTTGCAGTTTTGCACGTTATTGGGCGCGAAAGTTCCCTCAAGAAAAAATTCTGTTAATTTCTACAGATCCTGCACATTCTTTAGGTGATGTATTGCAATCAGAAGTTAAAGATATTGCTTTACCATTAACAGATTTACCTAACTTGAGTGTTCAAGCGCTGGATGCTCAAAAACTATTATTGGCATTTAAAGCCAAATATAGCCACTTTTTAGAAATGCTGGTAGAGCGTGGCAGTTTAGCTGATGGAGGCGATTTAGCACCGGTATGGGATTTAAACTGGCCTGGCTTAAATGAATTAATGGGATTGCTAGAAATTGAACGTTTACTGTCTGAAAAAAAGGTAGATCGTGTAGTTATAGACATGGCTCCTTCTGGACATACCTTAAATTTATTAGGCTTAAAAGATTTTTTAGATGTTATTTTAAATTCCTTAGAATTGTTTCAAGAAAAACATCGGGTAATCACTAAAAGTTTTAAAGGCAGTTATACGGCTGATGAAGTCGATAACTTTTTAGTAGACATGAAAACCGAATTAGCAGAAGGCAGACGCTTACTGCAAGATGAAAAATTTACAGGTTGTTTGGTGGTGGGTATTTCTGAACCCATGTGTTTTTTAGAAACTGAGCGGTTTTTAAATAGTTTAGAAACTTTAGAAGTTCCTTATGCCGGATTATTCATCAATCGAATTTTGCTAAATTCGGAGCTAGAGCCAGATCGTTATGCTGAACAGCAAAATCTCCTGAAAAAATACTTAGAACTTAGCCCTAATCACCCTGTTTTTATCTTACCGCAGCAGAGGGTAGAACCCTTGGGCGACGTGGCTTTAGATTCTCTAGCAGCCCAAATTAAACAAATAGAAAGTGTTGAACTTGCTCCACCACCGCTGATTCAATGGCCTGCTAAAGTTTTACCTAGCTTCCATGATTTTCTCAATGAAGGATGCAAATTAATTATTGTTGGTGGTAAAGGAGGTGTAGGTAAAACGACAGTAGCAGCCGCTATCGCTTGGGCTTCTTCCCAACAACATCCAGATAAAAATATTCGGGTCATTTCTATAGACCCAGCGCATTCTTTAGGAGATGCTTTTGGGAAAAAATTAGGACATGAGCCTATATCTTTAGCATCTAATTTGACTGGCCAAGAAATTGATGCTCATCAAGTTTTAGAAAAGTTCCGCGTAGATTATCTTTGGGAATTAGCGGATATGATTAGTGGTGAAGGTTCGCAAACAGATACAACATATAATGTTGCTTATGTTCCAGAGGCATGGCGGCAGATTATGTCTCAAGCTTTACCAGGTATTGATGAGATGCTAGCCCTAATTACTGTGATGGATTTATTGGACAGTAAGCAGCAAGATTTAGTTATTTTAGATACAGCACCAACTGGTCATCTTCTCCAATTTTTAGAAATGCCATCGGCTTTAGGTGATTGGTTATCTTGGATATTTAAATTGTGGATAAAATATCAAGATGTTTTGGGTAGAGTTGATTTTATTGGACGCTTACGGCATTTACGCCAACAAGTTGTACAAGCGCAAAAGAATTTAAAAAATCCCCAACATACTCAATTCATTGGTGTAATTCAGTCGGAAGTGGCAATCATATCTGAACATATACGTTTAACAGAGTCTCTAAAAAATATGGGTGTTAATCAGCGTTATGTAGTTCAGAATCGTTACAGTCGAGAGGTAGAAATTGATGGCAGTCTCTTTCCAGAAGAAACTATGATTCGGCTACCTGGTTTACCCCGTTCTGTGGAGCCTATGGCCCGGATTCAGGGAGCGGCAAATCTTTTATTTGAAGTTGAGGAATTAACTAAAAATAAAAGATAAATGTGACAAAAGCAAAGTAAATTTTTCAAGATTCTTGGAGTTATTGTATGGCTGATTTATTTAAGGGATTTGAACAGTTCATTGAATTAGTTAAGACTTTAGAAGAAAAAGTAGAAAAGGGAGAAATTAAGACGGATTTCCAGATTAACTCCCGTTCTATGAGCAATATTCCTCGGTCTGGGAATATGCCGCGTCCTAATAATATGGCTAACGATATTGGTACAAGCCGTATCCACACCCAACCCTCTCCTAATTCTGATGCAGGGAATGGAGCTACACCTGACATCGTTGCACCACCTGATGCCCCTTCTGGTAATGCTTTGAAAGATATCGGGGGGCTTAATGAGATTCTCAGAGAACTCAAAGAACTCATCGCTATTCCCTTAAAACGCCCTGACCTGCTGGCTAAACTGGGGCTAGAACCAACCAGGGGAGTACTTTTGGTTGGCCCTCCTGGTACTGGTAAAACCCTGACTGCGCGTGCTTTAGCTGAAGAACTCGGCGTTAATTACATTGCTATTGTGGGGCCGGAAATCATCGGCAAATACTACGGTGAAGCCGAGCAAAGACTGCGCGGCATCTTTGAGAAAGCTGCTAAGAATGCTCCCTGTATTATCTTCATTGATGAAATCGATAGCCTAGCTCCAGACCGCAATTCTGTAGAAGGTGAAGTGGAAAAACGCGTTGTGGCTCAACTGTTGGGTCTGATGGATGGTTTTTCTCACAGTCCAGGTGTGATTGTTCTGGCTGCGACGAACCGCCCCGACCATCTTGACCCAGCTTTGCGTCGTCCTGGACGATTTGACCGCGAAGTGCAGTTTCGGATTCCAGATGCTAAAGGACGCAGAGATATTCTGGAAATTCTCACCCGTGCGATGCCTTTGGATGAGACGGTTGATTTGGACTTCATCGCCGAAGGGGCTGTGGGATTTGTGGGAGCTGATTTGAAAGCCGTTTGTCAAAAAGCTGCTTACACAGCTTTGCGCCGTCAAGTTTCTTCGATTGAGGGACAAATTCCCGAAAATATGACGGTTAACCAAGCTGACTTTTTACAAGCACTCAAAGAAATTAAGCCGGCTGTGTTGCGGAGTGTGGAAGTGGAAGTTCCACATATCGCCTGGGAAGATATTGGCGGTTTGGATAAGATTAAGGAAACCCTACGAGAATCAGTAGAAGGAGCGCTTCTCTATCCAGAACTTTACCTGCAAACTAAAGCACTAGCGCCCAAGGGAATCTTATTGTGGGGGCCACCGGGAACAGGTAAAACTTTATTAGCCAAAGCTGTTGCTTCCCAAGCTAGGGCGAATTTTATTGGTGTCAATGGCCCGGAACTACTCACCCGTTGGGTAGGTGCGAGTGAACAGGCAGTGCGGGAATTATTTGCTAAGGCGCGTCAGGCAGAGCCTTGTGTAATATTTATTGATGAAATTGATACTTTAGCCCCAGCACGCGGCAGTTACAATGGTGATTCGGGAGTGAGCGATCGCGTAGTCGGTCAATTACTGACTGAGTTGGATGGTATAGAAGTGGGAAGCACTATTTTAGTGATTGGGGCGACTAATCGACCTGATGCCCTTGACCCAGCTTTGTTACGAGCTGGACGCTTGGATTTACAGATGAAGGTAGATTTACCAGATTTAGCTAGTCGCTTGGCAATTCTGCAAGTCCATAGTCAAGGACGACCCCTAGAAGATGTGGATTTAGACTATTGGGCAGAGATGAGCAAAGACTGGAATGGTGCAGATTTAACTTTACTGTGCAATCAAGCGGCGGTAGAAGCAATTCGGCGTTTCCGCTCCCAAGGATTGACAGAGCCTTCTGATATCAGGATTACTACTGATGATTTCAATTATGCTTATCAAGTTCTAACTCAACAGCGTCCAGATTAATTTTTTGGCAATCCGTCAAAAAGGTGCAGGGTTTCATACTTAAGAGTTAAAAGGAAAAAAGTAAATAGACCATGCGGTAGGGGCGCAAGGCCTTGTACCCCTACGACAGGTGTGGTTCCAATACTTGTCGGGTTTTGAGGAAAAGGGGAAAGAATAAACCTTTAACCCAAACCCAGTAACCTTTTCCCCAAACCAAATTCCAGTTTAAAATCCAAAACCCGAGCAGTATTGGGCGTGGTTCAAATAGATGAAAACTGCTGTAAGATCCCCCCGCCTGCGAGGGGATCTTCAAAATATTAAAACGTTAACCGAACTGTATTGAGAGAAAAGAAGTGCATATTTGCATTCACTCCTGATACCAATTCACGAAAATCTTGATACAAATAAAGCATCCAAAATAAAACCCCAACCTGTAATAGAAGCAACAATTGATGTATTGAGTGTTTCAAGACGATTGGGGGAAGTACATGTAGAAGGTAGTACCGCGATCGCACTCTAAAAAAATATTGCCTTTTAGCTGTTTGACTAGGTTTTTCACAATTCTTAACCCTAAAGAGTCGTTATTTTCCCAATCTAATGTTTCGAGAATGCCAACACCAGTATCTTTAACTGCTAAAATTAATTGATTTTCTGAGGATTGTTCCAGAGAAATTGTAATATTTCCTTTCTTTTGTTCGGGAAATGCGTATTTTAGACAATTAGAAACCAATTCGTTAATTATCAATCCGCAGGGAATTGCTGTATCAAGGGGCAATTTGATGCCATTCATTTCTATATTAGGAACAATATCTTTTTGACTGATTCCATAGGAGCGAAATAAGCTATCTGTCAGACTTTTGATGTAGTTGTCAAAGTTGATTTCATAAATATCTGCTGACTGATACAGTTGTTCGTGAATCAAAGCCATTGATTGTACACGATCTTGAGACTCTTTAAATAGCATCAAAGTTGTTTCATCACCAGAGCGTCTAGATTGCATCCTCAGCAAACTGGAGATAATTTGCAGGTTGTTTTTTACCCGATGGTGAATTTCTTTAAGTAAGGTTTCTTTTTCTTCTAGCGATCGCTGAATTTGTTCTACTGCTTTTTTGCGCTCGCTAATATCAGACAATCGCACCAAATTAACAGCCTTACCTGCTACAGTAATTTGTTGAGCTGCTAAATTCCCCCAAAAGAAATTACCTTTGCGGGTAGCATATTCGATTTCCCGACTCCACCAAGATTTGTGATTCACTTCCTGTACAATCTCATCCAATTCTTGAGGAGTAAATTCGTAACGTTGTAGTGTATTCCCCTGAATATTCATTAATTCTTCCTTTTCTGAAACCTCAAACAACTCAACTGCACGGCGATTGCAATCAAAAATCAATTGGGTATCGCTGTCTACTAAAAAAAGAGCATCGGCTGATTCGTTAAAGATTGCTTCTCGCAAATCACGATGGTGATTAACTTCTGATTCAATTTCTTTGCGAATAGTGATATCTGTCAGAGTTCCTATATAGCCGATAAGCGTGCCACTGGGGTTGGTTTCGGGTACTATCTGCATATAGAACCAGGTGATGCAACCATCTGGACGCAAATATCTGACTTCTTGCCGACAAGTTTCGTGTAGCCTACATCTTTGTTCGCACGGGTCAGAGCAGTCCATCAACAGGCGATCGCAATCTTCTAAATGTATATTTTCTAACCACCCTTTCCCCAATGCTGCTGCTGTTGGTTTACCCATCATCAGACCCCAGCGCTCGTTAACGTAGATACAATTACTATCAGCATCAAGGCGTAAAATAGCAACTGGGGCAGCTTCTGTCAAGGTAGCATAACGGTGTTCACTCTCCCGCAGAGCTAACTCTACTTGTTTGCGATCAGTAATATCATAGTTAATGCCAACCATCCGCTGTGGTTCACCCTGCTCATTGCGTTGGACTAGAGCAGAGGCTTTGATAAAGCGGATACTACCATCCCTAAGAATAATCCGAAACTCTGTATCAAATTCTTTTACTCCCAGTAGAGCATCTTGAAAAGAAGTTTCTGCTAGAACCAGATCATCTGGATGAAGCCTATTTACCCAGTCTTGATAGACTGCAACTCTATCAGAGCGTTGTAAATCATACAGTTCATACATTCGGTCATCCCATTCCGCATCCTGGATCATATCCCAGTCCCAGATACCAATATTGGCTGACTTGAGCGCCAAGCCCAATCGATCTGAAAGATTGCGTAGTTGTTCTTCAGTTTGCTTACGTTTGGTGATATCAAGGATAGTGCCAATTAATTGACATGGTTGACGATTAATATCTAATATGAATTCGCCTCGTGATAGTAAATAACCCAAACTTCCATCCGCACGATAAAAACGATACTCTATTTCATAAGGCTGTCCCTGTTCCATTGCTTGTAGCAAAACAAAATCACGGCGAGCGCGATCGTCTGGATGAATATAATGGAGCATTTCGTTGTAGCTTGGTGTACCAGACTCAGGATTACGGCCAAATATGCGAAACACCTCTTCTGACCAGATTAATTGTTGCGTTTGTAAGTTCATTTCCCAACTACCCAGATTCGCAATCCGTTGTGCAGATTCGAGGTTAGCCGCATTTTTGCGGAGTTGAGCTTCAATTTGTTTTTGCTGGGTGATATCTTTGGCAATCCCCACACCGCCAATAATTTGTCCTTCTAGATTACACAGGGGTTTAACCGATAGAGCAACAGGAAAGCGCGAACCGTCTTTACGAATGAAAGTCAATTCTACCTCGCAATTATCTTGCTGGATTTTCACCATAGATAAATCTCCAAAGGGAATTTCCCTGCCCGTCTCCTGCGAGAGTGCATCTGTCCGTTGTTTGAGTTCCTCTGGGTCGTGAAAAGTGTTTGGTGTTAACTTACCAATAACCTCATTGGCTGTATAACCCAGCATCTTCTGGGCAGCCAGGTTAAAAGTTTGAATTATTCCCTCGGAATTGGTAGAAATAATGGCATAATCTATGCTAGCTAGAATAGCCTGTTTCAATCTGGTAACGGCTAATAATGCTGCTTCCGTCTGCTTACGTTTGCTAATATCCGTTGCCGAGCCACTCATGCGAATAGCATTGCCGAATTCATCCCACAATGCCTGACCCCGGTCTAATATCCATATATAAGAGCTATCTTTGCATTTTATCTGGTATTCTTCTTGGAAAAAGGGTGTTTTATGGGCTAAATGGTCAGCCAGCACCTTCATGATGCGATCGCGATCGTCGAGATGAATTCGGCTTGACCATGCTTCAAAATTGTGGATAAGTTCATTCTCAGCGAAGCCCAGCATTTCTTCCCAACGAGCCGAAAAGAAAACTTGACTAGTTTTGATGTTCCAGTCCCAGATACCATCATTGCTGCCTCGTAGTGCCAAATACCAACGTTCTTCACTTTCCCGTAAAGCCGCCGTGCGTTCTTCAACTCTGGCTTCGAGTTCTAGATTGAGTTGTTGCAATGCCCGTTCTGCAAGAATTTTATCGCTAATATCTACACATGAGCTGATGTAGCCAAGAAACTCTCCTTCACTGGTGAAACGAGGAGTGCCTGTATCCAAAATCCAACGATATTCTCCATCAAAGCGTTTGAGGCGATATTCCATTTGAAAATTTTCGCGGGCATCAAAGGCATTGACATAAGTATCTAAACAATCTTGCAATTCATCAGGATGTACTCCTTGCGCCCAGCCATCGTCTACCTCTGCTTCTAAGGTTTTACCAGTAAATTCCAACCAGGTTTTATTGAAGTATTGACAAGCTTTATCTAATCCAGCCATCCAAATCAGCACCGGAGCAGTATCAGCCATCTGGCGAAAGCGTTGTTCGCTCTCTCGGAGGGCTGCTTCTACCCGTTTTCGTTCTTGTAGTTCTGCCTGTGCTTGCTGATATGCACTCGCTTGCTGAATGGCGATGGCTATTTGCACGGCCAACTGATCCAACAAGTCCAATTCAAATGACTGCCAATGACGGGGTACAGTACATTGGTGGGCAATTAATAATCCCCATAATTTATTTGTCACCAGAATAGGTACTATCAGACAGGCTTTGACTTCAAATTGCTCTAGTAGCTGCAAATGACAAGGCGTTAAGCCTGCCTGATTTATATCGTCAATCGCCCGTTTTTTTCCTTTGTGATAGTCGGCTCCGGCACCCTTTTTAAAGCAGTTATCTTGAATTTGCGCTCCCATAGCCACTGTCCAACCCGGAAGTATGGACTCCGCCACTATAGTCCCTCTCATATCAGGCTGAAATTGATAGATCACTACCCTGTCTGTCTGAAGAAACTGGCGCACTTCTGCGGCTGTAACAGTCAAAATTTCTTCTAGATCGAGGGACTGACGAATCCGTAAAGCGATCGCCGCCATCAGTTGTTGTTGTTGCCGACTTTGTTCTAACTGTCGGGTCAGCAGCATCAGTTCCACTGCATGATGAATGGCACTTTGCAAGATTTCCGGTGTGAGATAATTTTTCACCAAATAATCCTGAGCGCCTTTTTTCATGGCACGGACAGCGATCGTTTCGTCCCCTTGTCCTGTGAGCATGATGACGGCAGATTCGCTATTATTCAGGTTTTCTCTCAGGTTTTGCAGAAACCCTAATCCATCGTCATCGGGTAATAAATAATCCAGCAAAATCACATCTGGTATCTGTTGCTGACACCATGTCATCGCCTGTTTTGCTGTCTGAAATTCCAAAATATTATGTGTATACAATCTATCCTGTTGCAAATACTGATGATATATCTCCCGATCTTCGGCACAATCATCAATTACTAGGATGGTTAGGTGGGAACGATGACTCATAAATCACACATATAAACGCGATCGCATTTCATCAAAAAATTGAAATTCTCTATTTGCCAAATTCAAAAGTTTTCTGATATCGAGTCAACCCTGAATAGGGTATTAAAAACAGAGTAAATAAAATTCCTGAAGTATTAATACTGACACAAGTCTCTATAAAAAAGTTGTATCTCAAGTTTTCAGTACGGTGGATAACATGTACCTTTTTTTACAATTATTCAGAATGTTTGGAAATAAAAATTAAAGTTCTTCAAGCAACCAACCCAGTTGCTCCACCTGCTTTTTGGATAGTGCGCTATTCCGCTAAAGGAAAAATAAACGCTCACTAATACTATAAACTACAAATATTTCAAGCGATTTTCCCCACCCAAACAAAAGGGAAGTATACTAAATGCAAGCATCTTGGAAAAGCTACTAGTAAAGCTTACCTCATGGCAGTTGAACAAATAGCTACGAAAGCCAAGATTCAAGGACTGTAACAATCTGTAAATACTTTAGTACAAGGATTAGGGTATTTAATAGAAGAGGGTGAAAAATATAAACAAGATTAATTATTTGTGTTCGTGAATATTATGACTTTGTTTGCAAAAGTTGGCAAAATATAATTTAACAATTGGACTGCCAATCAAAAACCGTTTCTTTGAAAAATGTTGGGTTTGGATTTAACTTCGTTCTACCTAACCTAGTAAATAATCAGAGTTTCAGTAATTCCCTAACAAAGTCATATTATTTGCAAACAACTATTTTTTTCCCAAGTCAAAATACTAAAACAGTTAATACATCTCAAGTAATGACAAAAATCTTAGTAATTGAAGATCAGGAAGATATCCGTAGCGTTATTGTAGAAATGCTGACTGCCGAAAATTTCTATGTTATGGATGCAGAGAACGGACAAGTTGGCATTCAATTACTACAAGCAGAAATTCCAGATTTGATTATCTGCGACATTACAATGCCTAAGTTAGATGGATATGAAGTTGTTAGTTGGTCTCGTGAAAATCCAGAAACTGAAGCAATTCCTTTCATATTTCTGACAGCTAAAGCTTCTCAGAGTGATATTCGCCAAGGCATAGAATTAGGTGCAGATGATTATCTAATTAAGCCGTTTACAAGAGCAGATTTACTGGGGGCAATAACAGCGAGATTTGAAAAGCAAGAAATAATTGATAGACAAACTCAAAGAAAAATAAGCAAATATTACAACTACATTACTCAATCAACTAGCAATGAGTTGTGTAATCCTCTTCAGGAAATTATGTCTATTTCCAAGAAGCTGATAGATAACTATGACTTAATGGATAAAGATGAAATACTAAAAAATCTCAAAGAAATTTCTAGTTTAAGCGAAAGATTACAGGAAATAAATCCAAATAAATTATGAATACACTCAACCATAAAATTAATTATGAATCCTATCAAAATTTTAATAGTTGAAGATGAGCAGTTAGTTGCTGATGACCTGAGAGAAACTCTAGAATACTTGGGGTATAATGTCCCTGCTTTAGTTGCATCAGGAGAAGAAGCTATTTTAATAGCAGAAACTTTGCAACCTGACTTAGTACTAATGGACATCAGGCTAGAGGGCGAAATGGATGGAATAGAAGCCTCTTTAGAAATCCAGTCTCGCTTTAATTTGCCTGTAGTTTACTTAACTGCTAATGCCGATCGAGCGACATTAGAGCGAGCGAAGATTTCCCAACCTTTTGGTTATATCTTAAAACCATTTGATGAAAGAATACTAGCTACCACAATTGAGATTGCTCTTTCCCGACACCAAGCAGAGATTGGAGTTAAGAAAGCGCTGGTTGCTGCCAAAACTAGTCAACAAATTGCTGAGTCCAAAAGCCAGATAAAATCTCAGCACTTTTATATGGCAGCACATGAATTCCGTAACCGTTTGACTACAATTCAGCTTAGTACTGAAATGCTGAAGGCCTATGGCGATCGGATGTCAGAGCAAAGAAAACAAAATCATATCAATGGCATTGATTCTGCCACGCATAGCTTGACAAATCTTTTAGAGAATATACTTACACTAGGTAGATCCGAATCTAACAGTTTTGTATTTAACCCCATACCAATAGATGTGGTAACTTTCTGTGCAGAAATAGCCGAATCTTTACGGTTGACACTTAAAGAGCAGTATGAAATTAGCTTTTTGGCAGATGCCGAAAGTTGTATTGCCTGTTTAGATGAACAGCTACTATGGCATTTACTAAATAACTTACTTTCCAACGCAGTAAAGTACTCTTCAAAAGGTAGTACAGTCTCGTTATCGCTAACTTGCCAAGAGAATAGTGTGTGTTTTCAAGTAACAGACCAAGGAATAGGGATTCCAGCAGAATCTCAAGCTAAACTATTTGAACCTTTTCAACGTGCTAGCAATGTTGCTACAATTCCAGGTTCAGGATTAGGGCTAGCAATTGTTAAGCGATGTGTGGATCTGCACAAAGGTAAAATATACCTAGATAGTACGCTAGGTAAAGGAACAAGTTTTCTAGTTAGACTTCCATTGAAAGTAGATTCTGTATCTGTTTAATTATGATTGATAAATCAATTGATTACTTAACAAAAATTAACTATAAGTTTATTCAATCTTAATTAAGATTACCTGAATTAATAAAAATTAAATGGCATATTTGGAAATTCTGTCTCTCTAGATAAGTTTATCGAACTAAATTTTTCAAAAATTAAACTATATTTCTGTATTTTTATTGACAAAGGGCAACAGTATACACTAGTATAAATAATTCACTTGTCCCTAATTGAAAAAATTGAATACAATTGATGTCAATTAATTATTGAATTGAATAAATTTCTGATATCAGCATGGCTAAACGATCTCTCCAAGCTTCAGATGAAGGTATTAGAAAAGCCAAGCAGGCTTTTAATTATAAAGGTTGGACACAAGAATATCTTGCAAAGCAAGTTGGTTTAGACAGTCGCCAACCAATTTGGAAGTTTTTTACTGGCAAACCTGTTGCCCGCCAAATATTCCATGAAATTTGCTTGAGTCTAGCACTAGAGCCAGAAGATATTATTCAAAGACTGGAATTTGAACCAGATGAAGACTTAGCATCTCAGCAGATACTAGAAAGTAGAAATTCTACTACCATTGACCCTTTAGTCATTAAAGTACGTACTGCTCACTCGGAAAAAATTCAAAACCAATGTGGTACGATGCGGTTGCTAGATGTTGCTCGGACTGTAGAATTAGATGAATTATTTGTTGAAGTAAATGTAGTAGAAGAAATTAACAGTCAAAGATGGCTAGATATTTCAGATTTACAAAAATTTGATAATAAAGTTTTGGATAAATTTGACTCCGAGGAAGGTAGTACTAAGAGGATTGCAGGTTTACAAGCTATTGAGAAGTCTTCCAAAGTTATCGTACTTGGAAAGCCAGGAGCAGGAAAAACTACTTTTTTACAATCAATTGCTATCCTTTGTAATCAAGGTAAATTTCAGACTCAAAAGGTTCCCATTTTTATTAGTCTGAAAGATTTTGCCGAAAACATGGATTATGATGATAAAAATTATTTATTAAGCTATTTAATTCAAGAATTTAGCATTTGTAAAATAACTCAACAAGAATTAGAATATCTACTTCATGAAGGTAAAGCTTTAATTTTGCTAGATGGTTTGGATGAAATTGCCGATAAAAATAGTGATAGAATCAATAAAGTAATTAGCAATTTCTTGGATGTTTTTTATAAAAATATAGTAATTATTACTTGTCGGATCGCATTTAGACATCAAAAATTTAAAGGGTTTGCTGAAGTAGAAATTGCTGAGTTTACAAAATTACAAATTTCAACTTTTGCTAATAAATGGTTTGCAGCATTTGCTAACAATAATCTCCGATTAAGAAAAACATTAGCGTCTAAATTTATTGATACAATAGCGCTTCCCGAAAATCGGCTGGTTCAAAACCTAGCATCTACACCTCTTTTACTAAATTTGACTTGTTTAGTTTTTCAATATCTAGGCGATTTTCCTAGTAAGCGTTCCGAAATTTATCAACAAGGATTAGAGTTATTACTGGTACGTTGGGATGAAGCAAGAGGTATAAAAAGAGATGAAGTTTACCGTAATTTAACTTTAACTCAGAAAATTAAATTGCTTAGTTATATAGCTGCTATTTCTTTTGAAACAGGTGATTACTTTTTTGAAGAAAGCAAAATTTGTCAATTAATAGCTGACTATCTTTATTTGTTACCCAATGCACCGACTGATATAGAAGATTTACAAGTAAATAGTAAAGCTGTACTTCAAGCAATTGAATTACAGCATGGATTATTAGTTGAACAAGCTAGAGGGATTTATTCTTTTTCTCATTTAACATTTCACGAATACTTCACGGCGAGGAACTTTGTTGCTAATGGCGATCAAAAAACATTAGAACAAGTTGTCAATCATTTGTTTGATAAGCGGTGGCGTGAAGTTATTTTGCTTACATCTGAAATGCTCAGATCGTTTGATAACTTATTCCAGTTAATGAAGCAACAAATTGAGAAATTAGCTGTTAGCGATGAAACATTAAAGAGTTTTCTGACTTGGGTAATGCAAAAGTATTCAACAGTTACCTCAGATTGTCATCCATCTGCTATCCGTGCTTTTTACTTTACCCTCGTCCTCCCTCCTCATTATTTTTTATCGCGTAACCAAACTCTAGCTATATCTTTAGATAACCATCTTGCTGGAAAATTAGCTAATGATTTAGCTTTAGATTTAGCTTTAATTCATATCCTTGCTGTTAGCCTAGCTTTGACTCCAGAGATTTTTTGCAAGCGGATCTCTGCTATGAAATTAGCTCTTGACATTGATTATTTGTTACAAGATCATTCATCTTTATATGAATCTCTGCAAAGCCTCAAAAATGAATTGCCTAGTTCACAACAAGATAGAGAAATATTAAAAACATGGTGGCAATCTAACGGGCAATCATGGACTACACAATTAAACGAAGCGATCGCAATTCACAGACAGATGGGTTATGATTGGCAATTCACTGAGGAACAGTTGCAGTTAATTCAGCAATACTGGGAGGCAAATAGTTTACTAGTATATTGCTTCAGCACTGCTAATAATGTTACTCCTAGCTTACGAGAAATGATTGAAGAAACTTTGATTTTACCACCAGATACACAGCGATCGCACTGATTAGATAAGCTAAAGTTATCTTTTATAATACACATGAAGAATCAATTTCTTAATTTGGGATAAAGTCGAGCTTAGAAGAGGATTAAGCTGGGCAGGATAGCAGGTAATAGTTGGAAGATTACCATATTCTTTAATGACTTGTATCTGCGGTTGATGTTCGCCAGCTTGTAAGCGATTTTGCAAAATTAATAGTGTACTTTCAATCCCACTGTGTAAATCTACAGCTTTAATCGGTGCTTCATCTAAGCGAGAAAAGTTACGTAAACTCAAGACAATTTTGCTGATGCGATCGCTCCCCGTTTTGATTGATTGTAAAATATTAATCGCATCCTGACAGAGAAAATCGACCTCTATTTCTTCACGTTTGGCTTGAATTTTAGAACTAGGTTGAGCAGATTCCTCTTGATAAAGTGCCAGTAAGCTCATCAAATCGACGATGTAATTTTCTAGATGATTGAGATTACCATTAATAAAACTAATGGGATTGTTAATTTCATGAGCAACTCCTGCCACCAGTTGACCAAGGGATGACATTTTTTCGGTATGAATTAATTGTGCCTGGGTTTTTTGCAGATGTTGCAAGGCTTGTTCTAAATCTTGGGCTTTTTGGTTGAGCGCCTGAGTTTTCTGCTCTACTTCTGCTTCCAGGTTTTGAGAATAGTTGGCGACTTGCTGATACAGTCGAGCATTTTCCAAAGAAATGGCAGCTTGGGTGCAAAGGAAGTCGAGAATGAGAATGCGATCGCTTCGCTAGTAAACACCCCACTGGTAGAGCGATTCTGCAAATACAAAATCCCAATCAAATTTCCTTGATGGAGAATCGGCAAGCATAAAAAACTTTGAGGTTGCTGCTGGGTTAAATATTCATCGATTACCGGTAGATCCGTTTTGAGACGATCAATCACCACCATTTCTTGGGTGTTTTTGACATACTGAATTAGCTTCACTGGTATACTGAGATTCTCCTCCATTGGTTCTGAGTAAAGTTGAGTTGTTTCCGATGTGGCAATGGCTTGCAGATACCACTTACCCTCGCTATTAGGGAGGATTAAAGCACAGCGATCGCAGACATCCCTCTGACCAATTTTAAAATCTTCAATTTTACCAATTTATTGGAACTGGGCAAGACATTTTTCTAAATCTGATTTTAATCCCAAGGCACTTTGATATCTATCTTCAGCGTTTTTCGCCATCAACTTAATGACAATATCTGCAACTACCTGCGGAATTTCTTTTCTGTTCTCTATCCCCAGTTCCCTATTTCCTAATGCCGTAGGCATTTTCGCCAAATGGCAATGTACCACTTTCATCGGATCGTTACTGTCAAATGGTAATTCTCCTGTTAATAATTCATAAAATGTGACCCCAAGGGAATAAAAATCCCTCCGGTAGTCTATTCCTCGATTCATCCTGTAATTTCTCTAAGGATTTTCCTGATACTATTTTCTGGTAAATAGACCATGCGGTAGAAGCGCAAGGCCTTGCGCCCCTACGACAGGTGTGGTTCAAATATATGAAAACTGCTGTAAAAAGATAGTTGCATTGGAGGCAATACTTGCATCACCAGGGAAATGGTGTAGTTACTAAAGTTGAAAGTACAGACGATAAAAAGAGATGCAACTAATCCCAGCTTAGTTAGATTCTTCCATGACCAAAGTCACCAGGGTGCTGGAAATTTTATCAAGGGGGAGAATAAAATCTACATTGCCAGTTTTAACAGCCGCAGAGGGCATCCCGGAAAATTCGGCGGTTTTTATGTCTTGGACAATAACAGTACCACCCATTTTTTTTATCGCTTCTACTCCCATCGCGCCGTCGCTACCCGTTCCAGTTAGCACAACAGCGATCGCTCTGTCTTTGTAAGTGGCTGCAACTGATTCAAATAATAAGTCAGCCGAAGGACGTAAAAAATGTACTAATTCCGACTGTGATAAGGAAAGTGTACCGTCACCGTTAACCAACAAGTGACGATCGGGTGGAGCAACGTAAGCCGTTCCTGGAGTAAGGGAATCTCCCTCTTCTGCCTGTTTGACAGTAATATGTGTGCGCCGACCAAGAATTTCTGCCATGAATGACGGATATTCGGGAGCCAGGTGTTGCACAATCGCGATCGCGGCTGGAAACTTTGCGGGTAGAGTCGATAGCACTTTAACTATAGCAGTCAGACCGCCTGCTGAGGCTGCGATCGCCACTATATCAAAGGCAGCATTACTAAAGTGAGGTGGATGATTTTTGGCATTTTCTGCCATCTGAATCATGATTTTGCGCCTATGATTATCTGCGTAACTTCTTTAGTTACAAATAGCATTAATAAAGTTACAATTTCTTATTTATACCTGGATCTATTATACAGTATATCTCTCTAAACTAATTCAGCATTTTTTTGCCTTTACCTATCAAATTTACAAGTTAACAAAGTTTGGGGTAAAAGTAGCATAGCTTCTATCAAGCAGCCCGAGTTGAAGCCTAAATCTAAATCCCCGTCACAAAACGTAATTGCTCTCTTCGCAGCGGTAGCGTTCGCGCAGCGTCTTGTAGAGAGGAACGAGCGTCATTGCGTTAGCGAAGCGGGGCGTAGCCCATTGCGAATTGTTTTAATCTTCCTGCTCTAGAATACGTTTCGCCTGCAAAAGTTGCTGCTTATGTTCTTCGCTAACTGTTGGGTATTGCAGATTTAGTTCTTCTAATTTTGTGCAAATAATATTGGCAACGGTTAGGCGTGTAAACCATTTGCGATCGGCAGGAATAATATACCACGGCGCCCATTTAGTACTAGTATTATTAAAAACCTCTTCATAAGCATTCATATAATCATCCCAAAAAGCTCGTTCTCGGACATCATTATCTGAAAATTTCCAATTTTTATCAGGAGAGTCAATCCGTTCTAAAAAGCGTTTTTTCTGCTCTGCTTTGGATACGTTTAGAAAAAACTTCATAATTATTACACCATTGTCAACCAAATATTTTTCAAAATTATTGATTTCTTGAAAACGCTGTTTCCATATCTTTTTCCCATTAGGAAAGTGAGGAACTTGTTGTTTCTGAAGCATTTCTGGATGAACACGAACCACTAGCACTTCTTCATAGTATGAGCGGTTGAATATGCCAATTCGTCCTCTTTCTGGTAGAGCTTTCATTGAGCGCCACAAGTAATCATGGTCTAATTCTTCTGCACTAGGCCCCTTAAAACTAAATACCTGGAATCCCTGCGGATTCACACCTGAAGTTACATGTTTAATAGTGCTGTCTTTGCCAGCAGCATCCATTGCTTGAAAGATAATTAATAGAGCATAGGTGTTTTGAGCATAGAGAATATTTTGGTAATTAGCTAGTCGTTCAATATCTACCTGTAATTTGATTGCAGCATCGGTTTTTTCATTAAAATCAGTCTTATAAGCTGGGTCATAGTTTTTTTTCAGAGAAATCTTTGAACCTGGCGGAACAATGAAAGCATCATGATTCATGTATAAAATCTCCTAGCAGCTAATTAATACACAAGTATATTTTGAAGTGTTAATTCCTGAAAGTTAATTAAAGCGGATAATTAAAGGTTTGTAGTGTACCCTTCCGGGGAAGCAAGCTACGCATAGCGTCTCTTAGAGAGGGCTTCAGCCCTCATTAAAAACTACTTCCGTCGTTTTGGCATAGGACGCATTGCTTCACGTCCCAAGATAAACATCCCCGTGATACCTAAACAGACAAACCAAATATATTGATACCAATATTGCCGAATCTGCACAACTGTACTGATTTTTGGATGCAATGTATTTAAGTATAACAACAGTACCAATATCATGAGCGCCCCAAAACCAACAAGGCTCAAGCCGACAAGAATTCGTGCGGGACGCAGTTCAAAATCAGTAATAGTATTTAGGTCAATTTCGGCCAGTTCTTTAAAGGAGTCATCTGCCAAAGATGAGGTTGATTGAAATCTATTGCTCAGTTTTGGTGGCAAAATCGGCGACAGTTTGGCTACAGTTGGGCGACGTAGCAAAGCCTCAGTATCTCGCAGCAATTCCAGCGGCTTACGGGTAGTAGTTGGTTGAGCAAACTCTATATTCTCTGTAGGAGTTGAGGCATTAGCTTTGCTTTCAAAATCCATAGTATACTTCGGAAAAACCAGGATATACATAGCCTAGCGAATCAAAAGACAAATGCGTGAAAATAATTCGTAATTTGTAATTAATTGATTTATGGGAAAAAACATATTCTTTACTCAAAGTAAGTTAATTTAGGCGTTGGCTAATTACAAATTACTCGTCCATCTCTTTTAATGTAGCTAATGCCGATGGAGATAAACGACTGAGATAGCGGAATATCCAATATTTAAAGATAGTGTTTAAAATCACAGGAAATGTAGCAATAAAGAAAAAGATTACATTTCTACTGGCTGGTAGACCTAAATGTTCTGCCAATCCCGCAAGAAGGACTTCCCACCCATCTGGTGAGTGAAATCCTACAAATATATCCGTAAAGAGAATAATTAAAAAAGCCTTAGCACTATCGCTGAGACCAGAGACAATGGTATCCATAAAAGACTTCAGAATCACAATTTCTCTTTTGCTCATGGCGATAACTATACCAAAAGAAAAGAGTGAGATTAAATCAGCAAAAGCATTACTAATGCTACTATTACTTTTTTTGCTAAATTCTTCAGAGATTTCAATTGCTTTACTTTTGATTTTTTCTTGGATTAACTCGGAAGAAAGTGGTGGTGCTTGATTAAGAAAATATTCAAATCTTAGTCCTTCTTGAAAATTATGTAATTCATGGAGAGCTTCTTTTTCCATGTCAGAATTAATGAAGATTTTAGTTGTATTATCTCCTCTAACCCTTTCTAATATTGGAGTTACTATAAATTCTTTAGATAAATATTGAGTTAGAAGCGGTACAATAATGAGAACTATCAAAAATCGCAAGGCAATTATTGTTCTACCTTTAGAAATGCGATAATTCCTGACAAACTCTTCTTCTGTCTGCGGTGCAAAATCTGCCTGAATTTTATTAATTCTTCTGCCAAGAGAACTTTTATTCAGTCTAGGTTTGGGAATTGGATCTTGAACTTGAGGATCATTTATATTAGATGAATTTAGCTGTTTTTTTATTTCGTTGTCATTGATTTTTAAAGGCTGATAAGTTGAGACTAATGGAGTATTGTTAATTAGTTCATCTTTGATAGCATACCTCTCTACTACTTCATCAATAACCTTTAATTTTTCTAATAAAACAGAATTAGAGATATTGACAATTGCCCGACTAAGCTGGAATTCTGCAAGCCTGATCTTAATAATAGTTAGGTTCTTATTAAGATATACTTGCCAATAAGACATTACATTTTCAGTATACTTTACTGATTGTAAAGATATTTTTTTGCCATCAAAATGTTCGTTCTCAATATTTTTAATTCTCTGAGCTGCTTCGTAAGCTTCTAAAAGTGCCCTTTCTGGCGTATCTGACAACCAACGGTTAAGCGATCGCAAATATTTTTGGAAATTTTGGCGGAGTAATTCTGCTGTTCTGGTAAGTGAGTTTTTCATTACATATATGACTTTTAGATAATGTGTATTATAGTTATATAATCATCAAAAATGGGTAGTAACAGCTAAATAGTTAGTCCACTCCAGATTCAGGTAATACTCCCTGATGCGATCTCTAGCACGGGCTATGTCTACGTTAGCAATTTTATATTACCTATAAACTCAGATGGATCGGCATAGATTGACACTGGTTATTTATATTGGCAGTTTATCCATTACACTGTCATTATTGACACCATCTGTCAGTGTTTCTGCTCTATACAAAAGCTTTGATTGTAACATTTCACAATCGAGGCAAATCTTCTACTATGCAGAGTCTATCACTGTTAAAGGGAATAGGAAGTAAAGATGTTGCTTTCTCATCTCCCTTATCCCTCTATTCACTATTCCCCACTCCCAAGTTTTAAATTATGAGTTTGAGTCTATGCATGATTGTGAAAAACGAAGCAGCAACACTGCCTAAATGCCTGAGCAGTGTAAGAAAAGTAGTGGATGAAATGGTAGTTTTGGATACAGGCTCAATCGATCGCACTCCCAATATTGCCCAACAACTTGGTGCAAAAGTCCATCATTTTAAATGGTGTAATGATTTCAGTGCTGCCCGCAATGCAGCTCTCAAATATGTTACTGGTGATTGGATTTTGGTATTAGATGCTGACGAAACTCTGACTCCAGCAATTGTACCGCAGTTACGAGAGGCGATCGCAAGAGATGAATATTTGCTCATCAACCTCGTCCGTCAGGAAGTTGGTGCAGAACAATCTCCCTATTCTCTGGTTTCCAGGCTATTCCGCAATCATCCAGATATTCGTTTTGACCGTCCTTACCATGCCTTGGTAGATGATAGTGTGTCAGAAATTTTAACTAGAGAACCCCACTGGCAAATAGGTTATTTACCTGGGATTGCCCTTGTACACACAGGATATCAAAAAAGTGCGATCGCTCAAAATAACAAATACGCCAAAGCCGCTACAGCAATGGAAGGGTTTCTGGCAACTCATCCCAACGATCCTTATGTTTGCAGTAAATTAGGGGCGTTGTATGTGCAAACTGGGAAAATTTCTCAAGGTATGGATTTGGTCAGACATGGAATCACTGTTGCTAAAGACAACTACGATATTTTATATGAACTTCATTACCATTTAGGCATTGCCTACAGTCGGTTGCAAAAATCCCCACAGGCGATTTCTCACTATCAAGCTGCCATCAAATTGCCAATTTATCCCATGCTCAAATTAGGAGCATACAACAACTTGGGTAACTTACTCAAAGCAGCAGGAGATTTCAACGGTGCGAAAACTGCTTATGCCACAGCTTTGAAAATTGATCCTACTTTTGTTTTTGGACATTATAATTTGGCGATGACATTTAAGGCTTTGGGTTTATTTACAGATGCGATCGTATATTATCAACATGCAATTACCTTAAATCCCAACTATGCCGAAGCGTATCAAAATTTAGGGGTAGTGTTGCTCAAAATTGGCAATCATCAAGATAGTTTAGCAGCTTTTAAAAAAGCGATCGCCCTTCACGAGAGGTATAATCCCGAAGAGGCGAAGAGGCTACGCCAGGGATTGCAGGAGATGCAGTTGATGTAGAGGTGAGGGGGCATTGGGCATAGGGGAGAATGACAAATGACATTAGGATATTAGTATCAATATTTCAGAGATTCCTATGAGTCAAACCATTGATGAACGGATACGCTGGACAAGTGCGGATTTAGAGTTATTGCCAGATAACGGTAATCGCTACGAAATTATCGATGGGGAATTATTTGTGACTAGGGCACCGCATTGGGGACATCAAAAGCTACTGGTAATATTTATGCAGAATTAAGAAGTTGGTCACTCTCAACAGGTCTTGGTGAGGCTGTCCCAACACCAGGAATTATTTTTAGTGATGCAGATAATGTTATTCCCGATGTGGTTTGGGTAAGTAAAGAACGCCTCGCCATTTTACTTGATCGAGAAGGACATTTAACGGGAGCGCCAGAATTGGTTGTAGAAGTACTTTTCCCTGGAGTCCAAAACGAGCGACGCGATGCCTACGGCGGGCTACGCCTACGCGAAGTTAAGCTAAAATTATATGCTTCTAGAGGAGTTCAAGAATATTGGATTTTAAACTGGCAATTACAACAGGTTGAAGTGTATCGCCGAGAAAAAGCAGTTCTGAAATTAGTAGCAACATTATTCGCAACAGATGACCTCTCTTCACCTCTGTTACCAAATTTTGTTTGCACTGTAGCGCGGTTGTTTGTGTAAATAGGCAGAACTTCAAAAACTTGAAGCTGGAAACATAAAACATCAGACTGGAGTATAGTTCAATACAGTTAAGTTAATTGTATTGACTTATAGTCTCAAGACTTGCCTCCCCTAGTTCTCCCCGATTGTTACCTAATCTAAAAATACCAACCCAAAAGTTAAAATCAAAACTTTTGACGGTATCAAACTTTTTAATATTTTATGAATAAAGAGATAAAGTTATTTCGTATATTTCGTTCATATTCGGTGATATTGGCAGCATAATTGCCTTCACGGGCATAATTCTTTAAAGAATATGACAACGTACATGCAATAAGTATCTGAGGAAGTAATACCTATGCTTGAAACCCATCTTATCCACACCGAAGCTGATTATCGTGCTGCACTTAATGAAATTGAAAGATTGTTTGATGCAGAACTCAATACGCCAGAGTTTGACCGCTTGGAAGTTTTAACTACGCTTGTGAAAGCATACGAGCAAAGGTATTACCCAACCGAAGCACGAGATCCTATTGAAGTAATTTTATATTATCTTGAATCCCGTGAGTTATCTTTTGATGACATAGAGCCAATGAAACAAGCGATGTTTAACTAAAAACTTCTGGAACTTGAGCTTCGGAACACGAAAGTTGAGCTTCGGAACTCGGAACTTGAGCTTCGGAACTCGGAATTTGAACTTCGAAACTCGGAATTTGAGCTTTAGAACACAAAACTTGAGCTTCAGAACACGAAACTTGAGCTTCGGAACTCGGAACTTGAGCTTCGGAACTCGGAACTTGAGCTTTAGAACACGAAACTTGAGCTTCGGAACTCGGAACTTGAGGTTTAAAAATGAACTCCACCCGTTCTGAGTTGAAAAGGTGGAGTTCAAAAGTTGAAGAGTTGATAAATTCTCCTCACAAATGACAAATGACAACTGACAACTAACTAAATACGCGACTTGACAAATTTCTCCAATCTATCCATTCCCTTTTCAATCGTCGCCATATCTGTGGCGTAGGAAAGGCGAATGTTGTCATCAGCGCCAAAAGCAATTCCGGGAATGACTGCAACTTGATGTTCTCCCAGCAAAGCGTCACAAAATTCTAGGGATTTTAGACCGGTTTTGCTGATATCAGGGAACAGATAAAAAGCGCCATCTGGTTTTGCGGTACTCAATCCGGGAATGGCGTTGAGTCTGTCTAGCATTACCTGGCGGCGTTTGGCGAAGGCTTGGCGCATTTCTTCGACACAATCTTGAGAACTTTGTAGCGCTGCGATCGCACCATATTGGGCAAAGGTACACACGTTAGATGTACTATGCCCTTGGATGGTACTGGCTGCTTTAATGATTTCCACAGGCCCCGCTAAATAACCAAGTCTCCACCCAGTCATAGAATAAGCTTTCGCAAACCCATTACTAATCAAAGTCCGGTCAAAAATTTCCTTCCCTAGAGAACCGATGCTGATATGTTCTGCACCGTCGTAGAGAATCTTTTCGTAAATCTCATCTGAGACGACAAAGATATCTGCATCAACTACTACCTGCGCCAGTGCTTTTATTTCATCTGGCGTGTAAACCATCCCTGTGGGATTAGATGGGGAGTTGAGGATAAATAACTTCGTCTTCGGCGTGATTGCTTTACGGAGTTGTTCGGGAGTAATTTTATAACCCGTCGTTGCATCTGTGGTAACAATTACCGAGACTCCACCGACCAAAGTCACCATTTCAGGATAACTTAGCCAGTAGGGTGCAGGGATAATTACCTCATCACCTGGATCGATTAGCGCCACGATTAAGTTGTACAGAGAATGCTTACCGCCATTGGTGACAACGACGTTCTCCGACTTGTAATCAAGACCGTTATCAATTTTAAGCTTGTGGGCGATCGCTTCCCTTAACTTTGGTTCTCCGGCTGCTGCACCATACTTGGTTTTGCCTTCATCCAAAGCTTTAACTGCTGCGGCTTTAATATGCGCCGGAGTATCAAAATCTGGTTCTCCAGCGCTAAAACTACAAACATCTATTCCCTCCGCCTTCAGTGCCTTAGCCTTGGCTGCGATCGCTAAGGTTAATGAAGGTGTTACCTGACTTACTCTTGCTGCCAGCTTCATTCTTACTATTTTTGGCAAATCTTTCACTTATCTAAGGATATCCCAGAATCTCTACCAAGATTTGCTTTTTCTGAATTCGTTGAGGATTGAGGAGATGAGGGAGCAGGGGAGCAGGGGAGAATAAGAAATAACTAATGACAAAGGACTAATGACCAATGACCAATGACAAATGACAAATGACTCCGCAAAGCAGTTTGATTATTGACTCCTAAGAATGTATCGTCTATAACTTTAGTTTTAGTGGAAACTAACTGTTTTTATGCAGATTAAGAAACTTTTAATTGCATCTTCTCTGCTAATTACTGGTCTTTTTATACCTAATGCTGCCATTGCTCAAAATCGCGGTACTCCGGGTAAATTTGATTTTTATGTACTGACACTCTCTTGGTCGCCGGATTATTGTGCAAAAAATGGTACTCGTGACCCGCAGCAGTGTGGTTCTGGAAGAAAACTCGGTTTTGTACTACATGGTTTGTGGCCGCAGTACCAAACTGCTTATCCTGCTAATTGTTCCACGCAAAAATTACCGTCGGAAGTAAAGCGACGCTTTCCCAATTTGTTTCCTAGCCCTAAACTTTACGATCATGAATGGGAAAAACATGGTACTTGTTCGGGGAAAACTCCTGCGGAATACTTGGGATTGAGTAAAAAATTAAAAGATGCGATCGCTGTTCCCGCAGCTTACAATCGCCCTAATAAACCTGTACGTACCACAATTACAAATTTTAAAAATTCATTCGTGAGTGCGAATAATCAAATTACTGCTGATGGTGTAGCACCTTTTTGTTCTGGTTCAGGAAGATTTTTGCAAGAAGTCTTCTTTTGTTATTCCAAAAATGGCGAACCTGGTATTTGTAGCGCTGAGATTTTGAAGCGATCGCAAAAAAGTTGTGGTCAGCCAGATTTCTTATTGAGAAACGTTAGATAAAAAGGGGCATGGGGCATTGGGCATGGGGCATGGGGGAAAGAATTGTTATAACTCCTAACTCCTAACTCCCCAGTCCCCCGTCCCCACTCCCTAAGCGATCGTCACATCTGGCGACAAATAAACGTCTTGAATGGTATGAAACAGTTTTACACCTTCCTCAAAAGGACGTTGGAAGGTTTTTCGCCCAGAAATTAATCCTGAACCACCAGCGCGTTTGTTGATTACGGCGGTGCGTATTGCTTCGGCGAAATCATTTTTACCAGTCGCGCCACCAGAATTAATCAGCCCCACGCGCCCAGAGTAGCAATTTAGTACTTGGTAACGAGTTAAATCAATTGGGTGATCGGTTGTCAATTCTGTATAAACGCGCTCATCGGTTTTGCCGTAACTCTTACCACTGGCTTTGGCAACTGCACCGTAACCATTGTTATTTTCGGGTAACTTTTGTTTAATAATGTCGGCTTCAATAGTTACACCCAAATGATTCGCCTGTCCGGTGAGGTCGGCTGCAAGGTGGTAATCTTTATCTTGTTTAAAGGCGTTATTCCGCAGATAACACCAGAGAATAGTCGCCAAACCGAGTTCGTGGGCGCGTTTAAAAGCTTTGCTGATTTCTTGGATTTGTCTGGTAGACTGCTCTGAACCAAAGTAAATTGTCGCACCTACCGCCGCGGCCCCTAAATTCCAAGCTTGTTCGACATCCGCAAACAATACCTGGTCAAATTGATTGGGGAAAGTCAGCAATTCGTTGTGATTGATTTTGGCAATAAAGGGAATTTTGTGGGCATATTTCCGTGATACGATGCCTAATGTTCCTAAAGTGGTAGCAACAGCATTGCAACCTGCGGCGATCGCTAGCTTGAGAATATTTTCTGGGTCAAAGTAAATCGGATTGGGCGCAAAAGACGCACCTGCTGAGTGTTCAATCCCTTGGTCTACTGGTAAAATCGAGAGATAACCTGTGTTTGCCAGACGACCAGTAGAATAAAGTAGGTGGAGATTACGCAATACTTGAGGATTGCGATCGCTGTTGAGCCAGATTCGATCTACAAAGTCCGGCCCCGGTAAATGTATTAAATCACGAGAAACTTTTGCTTTGTGGGTAAGCAGGTCTTCTGCCTCTTTACCTAGCAATGACTCAATAGAATTAGCCTCTTTGAGCGTTGTAGTCATAGTATTATCCTCAAAGTTTGAGCAAATGACCTTGCCTTTAAGATAGCATTTCTAATATTGCTAACTTGGTTGTACGGTCATTAATTATGTGTATTCTTTTTGAATATATAGCAATCTTCTTTTATAAATGAAAACCAAAAGGCTGAGATTTCCCACTTATTTCAATAAGTCGGGAATCTTGTTATGAATGATTAAGTAAGGCTATACTACCGGAAGTATTCAATCAACTTTCGGAATTGATATTTTCAACTTCAGTTACCAACATCAAACAGTACAATCATACTATCTTGGGATCGTAACTGAAAATTGAAAACCCATCTTTCCTCGATTTGGTTAATAATTTTGAACAGAATAAATACAATTCTATGAGTAAGTTTCAAATCGATATCGACTTCAGCAATATAGATTTAGCTTCCCTTGAGACAGAAGAAGATTTTCAACGAGAGGCAAAAATGTTACTCCCAAAGGCACTGGTCAAACTAGGTGAAAGTGTAGGTGAAAAGACTTGGGAAGAATTACAGGAAAAGCTGCAAGGAAATGGAGGTAAACTCAAATCTTCTCCCAGCGAGAAACGTAGGTTTATTCAAGAAACCGGAAGAACTTATCAACGAAATGCTAGTAACAGAGAAAAACAAGAACTAGAAGAATATATAGTAGAGCTATTACGCCAGCACAAGTAGTATTTGTCATAATTTAACTTATCAGACATGATTCAAACAAACCAGCGACGAATCAACTCCACCTGGAAGCAATAGCCGTCGTCAACTTCCTCAATTAATTCACGTTGCAACAGCAAGTTGAAAGTAATCTCAGCATGAGGAAAGTGTTGCAATAGAGTTTGGCAGCTAACTATAGCCCCTTCCCCTTGAGCGGCGATAAAACGTAGAATAGCTTGTCCAGCCGCGTCTACTTGGTTGTTTTGAATGTCAGCGAAGAAAAAGCCCCCACTTTGCAAAGCTTCTGCTATCGCGGCTTCCACATCCGCTAAAGTTGCCAATCGCCGCATAGAGGGGTCTTGTTCATTCTTAAGGACAATAATTTCTGCACAGAGTAGTTGTATACTCGTGGTTTTTTTAACGAACCGCAAAGGACGCAGAGGACGCAAAGAAAGAGGAGAAATATATTTATAAATAAAGTGAAGTAAAGCGGTACGTTAGCCAAAGGCTAACGTACCGTACCAAAACACTAAAGGAGTTAGGAATAAATAACTCCTAACTCTTGTACAGACGCGATTAATCGCGTCTCTAATTTTTACAACGCACAAGTCAACTCGCCGGCTTTTTGACTGAAGCGGTGATTCTCCCGATAATCTACGGGACAATCTATCACGGCGGGTACATCTTGAGCGAGGGCTTCTTTGAGTGTGGGAATCAAATCTAAAGCTGATTCAACTCGGTAGCCTTTTAAACCCATGCTTTCGGCGAATTTGACAAAATCAGGATTGCTAAAATGCACAAAAGATGAGTTTCCTTTGCCAAATTGATTTTCTTGTTTCCACTCAATTAACCCATAACCGCCATCATTGAAAATTATCGTGACAAAGGGCGTTCCGACACGTAAGGCTGTTTCTAATTCTTGAGAATTCATCATAAAGCCGCCATCGCCTGTGACAGCAACGACTTTGCGGTTGGGATGAACCAGTTTTGCTGCTAAAGCGCCAGGAATGGCAATACCCATAGCTGCGAAGCCGTTGGAAATTATGCAAGTATTAGGGCTATGGCAATGATAATGACGAGCCATCCACATTTTATGTGCGCCAACATCAGAGATGACAATATCATCTGGGCCCATCACTTGGCGTAAGTCATATATTAACTTTTGCGGCTTAATAGGAAATCCGTCATCATGGGCATACTGTTCGTAATCAGCCCGAATCTCTGACCTTAAGCTAATAGCAAAAGGATCGGGTTTACCTTGGCGGTCTGCTAATTTTAATATTTCATAGAGGGAATCTGAAATATCTCCCACAACTTCGGCATTAGGAATATAACTACTATCAATTTCCGCCGGACTTACCCCAATATGCACAATAGGAATTTCACCATTACGATTCCATTTCTTCGGGGAAAACTCAATCAAATCATAGCCGATCGCAATTACTAAATCTGTGTTATCAAAGGCACAGGTAATGAAGTCTCTTTGCTGTAATCCTACTGACCACAAAGCTAATTGATGTGTGTAGGGAATCACGCCTTTACCCATGAAGGTATTGGCAACAGGTATATTCAGCAAGGTGGCAAATTGCGTTACGGCATCACTTGCATGAGCGCGAATTGCTCCATTTCCGACTAAGATTAATGGGTTCACAGCTTGGCAAATTGCGGCGGCGGCTGCCCGAATGCTAGCAAAAGATGCATAGGTTTTTTCGCTATTATCCTTACGCAAAGGTTTGCCTTCGACGGGCATGGCAGCAATATTTTCTGGCAAATCGATGTGAACTGCACCAGGTTTTTCGGATTGCGATCGCTTAAATGCTTTACGCACTACTTCGGGTGTAATACTCGGTCGCACAATCTGCTTATTCCACTTGGTAACAGGTGCAAACATTGCCACCAAATCTAAATATTGGTGGGATTCAATGTGCATTCTATCTGTTCCCACTTGACCTGTAATCGCCACTAAGGGCGCACCATCAAGGTTAGCATCTGCTACCCCAGTCATCAAATTAGTTGCCCCAGGACCAAGAGTAGAAAGACATACTCCGGCTTTTCCGGTTAAGCGTCCGTAGACATCGGCCATGAATGCTGCACCCTGTTCATGACGAGTCGTAATAAATTTAATCGAAGAATGTTTTAACGCTTCCAAAACGTGCAGGTTTTCTTCACCAGGGAGTCCAAAAATATATTGCACTCCTTCATTTTCTAGACACTGCACCAATAATTCTGCTGTATTCATTTTATTTCCCGACAACTCTATTAACGAATAAGACTTTTGTTCTTTGTCATTAGTCCTTTGTCATTTGACCAATGACCAATGACTAATGACTAATGACTAATCATTTAACCCACACGGTTTTAACATTGACGAACTCATGTATACCTTGGATACTCAATTCTCTGCCATATCCAGAACGCTTGATGCCACCAAAGGGCAACCGAGGATCGGATTTGACCATACTGTTGATAAATACGGCACCTGCTTCGATTTCCTCAACCAAGCGATCGCTCTCTTGGTCGTTGGTTGTCCAAGCACTTGCACCTAAGCCAAAGGGTGAGTCATTAGCGAGTTTGATGGCAGCATCGATATCTGGAACCCGGAATAACAAGGCTACCGGGCCAAAGAATTCTTCTTTTGCGATTGGTGTGTCGGTGGGGATATCTATGATAATCGTTGGCGGATAAAAGTTTCCCGGACGATCTGATAAAGGATGTCCACCGATGATGACTTTACCACCGCTGCTAATCGCACCTTGCACTTGTTGGTCTAAATCCTGGAGAATCCCAGGTGTTGCCAGTGGCCCTAAATCGGTATCTGGTTGCATGGGATCGCCTACTTTCAGCGCCTCGAATTTTTCTAAAAGCAATTTTTCAAATTTGTCTGCGATCGCATCTGCGACAATAAAACGTTTCGCTGCAATACATGATTGCCCGTTATTTAACATCCGCGCTGTAGTAGCTGTGACAACTGCTGCCTCTAAGTCAGCACTTTCTAACACAATAAACGGGTCACTTCCTCCTAATTCCAAAACTGTTTTTTTAATTTGTTTACCGGCGGCGACGGCGAGAGATGCGCCTGCTGGTTCGCTTCCTGTCAAGGTGGCAGCTTTTACGCGGTCATCAGCCATTAAATCGGCAACTTTGGCTGCGCCTATTAATAGAGTTTGAAACGCACCTTCAGGAAAACCTGCCCGTCGGATAATATCTTCAATTGCCAAGGCGCACTGCGGCACGTTGGAAGCGTGTTTGAGTAAGCCGACATTTCCCGCCATCAGGGCTGGTGCGGCAAAACGAAAAACTTGCCAGAAGGGGAAATTCCACGGCATCACCGCAAGAATTGCACCCATTGGTTGATAACGTACAAAACTCTGGTTGGCATCAGTTTTTACACTGACATCAGCTAAGAAACCAGGGGCGTGTTCGGCGTAGTAGCGACAGACGGCGGCGCATTTTTCGACTTCTGCGATCGCAGCTTTAAATGGCTTACCCATTTCTAGAGTCATCAACTTCGCAAATTCTGCTTTGTCTTGCTCTAAAATATCAGCAGTTTTTTGCAGCCACTGCGATCGTTCAGAGAAACTAGTCTGACGATAGTGTTCAAAAGTCTGATTAGCTAAATCGAGTTTAGCGACAATCTCTTCATCATTGAACGCCTCAAAGGTTTTGAGCGTCTCCCCAGTGGCGGGATTAATGGTGGCGATCGCCATTACCTGACCTCCCGTTAAAAAATAGCTTCGGTAGGCTTCCTAGTGTTACACAGATCAATTCTGGAAGCTACCACCCAAATTCTAGTCTTTTAACCCAGAATTAGTTGCTTCATATTACGATTTTGCAATTATTTTTGAAATAAAATATACCAATCAGTAAGTAATTAATATTGGTTAATTAAATACAAATAAAGTTGCTATAATTTGCACAATTGAGGAATCAAGCTATGACTCAAGTCTTACGCAAAGTAGTTACATTCGATGAATTTGTTGCTAAATATCCAGATAACACAGGGAAACGTTACGAACTATATGATGGAGTAATAATTGAGATATTCGCACCTACAGGCGACCATAAAGAGGTGATTGGATTTTTAGCCACAAAAATTACTTTAGAATATAGTCGCTTAAATCTTCGTTATTTCATCCCTAAAACAGTATTCATTAAACCAGTTGAAAACGAGTCTGCTTATTCCCCAGATATTTTGATACTAAATCAGCCTAATTTACTTAATGAACCTCTGTGGAAAAAAGAATCAACTGTTACTCAAGCAGCATCAATTCCTTTAGTAATTGAGGTGGTAAGTACAAACTGGCGTGATGATTATCTGAAAAAATACGCTGATTATGAAGAAATGGGCATTCCTGAATACTGGATTGTAGATTATGCTGCATTGGGCGGTAGAGAATTTATTGGCAAGCCCAAACAACCTACTATTTTGGTTTGCTGTTTAGAAGAAGGTGAGTATTGCATTAGTAAGTTTCGAGGAGATGACCGTATCCAGTCGCCAACATTTCCAGAGTTTAATGTGACCGCAGAGCAAATTTTTTGCGCTGGCACGGTCAGCTAAATTTAGCATCAGGCTATTCAACCTTTCGTAAGAGAGAGGCTGTCACAGCGATGCATAGCAGATTTATCCTAACCAGGATAGTTAGATATTTTTTATTTGGAAGCCCCTAACATAATTCATAGTTAGTGATTTTTTCCTATTGCCCATTATGCCCAATACCTAAAGATTAATGATTGGAGCAATAATTGTTGGTACTGGCTGCAATTTTGTCTGATAAACCTTAACTAATCGCTCAATACCTTTGAAACGATAATCTCCCATTTCTTGGAAGTCAGAGGGTTCTGAAAGCATTTTATGGGTGGCTTCACTAATCACGCATTCACTAGGGGGACAAACTGCTTCCATTCGAGCAGCAAGATTAATTGTTGCGCCTAATGCCGTATAATCTACCCTTTGGGAACTACCGACATCTCCCACCACAGCCTTACCGCTATTAATCGCAATACGTAATTGCAGAGGTTCGTGCCAAAAACCATTGGCATTCAGATGTTCGAGACGAGTGAGCATTCCCTTGGCAGCAGTAACAGCGCGATCGGCATGATCTGCTTGCGGTTCAGGAGCGCCAAAAAATGCCATAATACAATCACCAATATATTTATCTAAAGTGCCGCCGCAACCAAACACTTCTTTTAGCATTTCTTCAAATAAATTATTTAATAGTTGAGCGATCGCAGTTGGTGTTAACCTTTCAGAAATTGCCGTAAAGCCAACTAAATCAGCAAACAAAATGCTGATTTCGCTTTCGGCGGGAGCTAAACGACCACCCGGTAATCCGCCTACAGATATCAACTGCTGTACAACTGCTGGAGAATGATAACGTTCTAGTCGGTGACGAATCATCTCTTCAGTTTTGAGTTTCTCTACCAGTAGCCAACGCTGCACACTAGAAGCTACAAGGTTTGCTAAAGCTGAAAAAAAGCTCAATTCTTCTTCACCTTCATTTGCCCAATGGTAAGAAGAAAAATTGGCATCGGCATACAGTACGCCCACAACTTTATTTTCATCCCATAAAGGCACTGCCATCGCGCTACGAATGCCTTTGACTAAAATACTCTGTTCGCTAGCAAAGCGTTCATCCTGATGAGTATCACCGGTTTGAATGACGACTTTTTCCTCAAATACCTTTTGACAAATACTACGACTAATCCAACTACCATCAGAGGGGAGATGTTTCTGTTGGGAAAGGTTTCGAGTGGCAGCATTCATTAATTCCAACTGTCCGCAACCATTGACATCAATTAATAATGCCAAGCGATCGATACTATCAAGATAACGAAAAACTACTTGCTGTACCTGAGAAAAAATCTCTTCTATAGATGCGGCTGCACAAAGATTTTTCGCTATGTCCACTAAGTCTTTGAGACGGGCAATGGTTTTGTCCTTATTGCTGATGTTGCCATCCTTACTATCAGCTGCAATCCATTGCTGTTGTAATTGTTCGACATTGTGAAGGATTGTTCTTTGCTCATTAATGTCCGAAATTCCGGGATACTCAGGTGTCGGTTGAGAAACAGGGGTTGTGAGCAGCACTACCAAGCTGACATTGCCCAGCCAAACGATATCGCCGTGATGTAACTCTTGAGGATAGTTAACAAGATATTTATTGACTTGCGTCCCGTTTTTGCTGCCCAGATCCTCAATAGTCCACACACCGTCAGCCGTTTTTACCAGGCGAGCATGGTTGCGGGATATTCCACCAAAAGGTAAGTACAAGTTACATTCAGGCAAACGACCAATTGTAAATATATCTTGGTCAACTGCGATCGTTGTCTCGGTATCTCCCTCTTGTAGGCGTAGCGTCAGTTCAGTCATGAGTGTGATAGATCCATCGAAGCTAGGGGTCAAGCAAGTCTAAGGTAAGTTATACCCTACAGGTTAACCTTCACCTTTTCTTTATGACACTGTTAACTGCATTCCGACAACTGTATGTGACAGATATTACATTGAATGAGGCAATTTTGCTAGAGTTTCAGTTCATATCGTGTCCGGCTAAAGACTTACCATTTAGACCGCAGTTCTTGCTGGGGGAAAGAGGCTTTTCCGATTTTTGCACAGATTTGCTAATCATAAGTGATTAGCCGGACTTGATATCAGAGGGGGTTGAGAGGATTAAAAGTCTCTGGCACAACTCCAAGAGACTTGTGTGTACACCGAAAATTTGTACGCGAGAGGAATGAAAGTGAGGTTTTCCAGAACCCGTGCAAAATCAATCTATTGAACAGCTAACGAATATTAGCGATCGCTTTTAGCAGAACGGCGCGATCCAGATGAACGAGCGCCAGGTTTCTCGCCATTGGTGGCAGGTGGCGCTGCTTTACGTTTAGCCGATGTCTGTGGTAACGGTTTAGGAGTACGAGCCGCACGCTTCTCACTTCCGGGCTTGGCTCTATGTTGCCGTACATTTGCAATTGGTTCGGGGTTGATATCGGGGTTGGGCGCAAAACCAGCAACCACTTCCTTCGGCAAGCGTTGCTCAATCAGTTTTTCGATATCTTTCAATAGATGCTGTTCATCGATGCACACTAACGATACAGCTTCACCTGATGCGCCAGCGCGACCGGTGCGACCAATACGATGAACATAATCTTCTGGTACATTGGGCAAATCAAAGTTAACTACATGGGGCAGTTCGCTGATGTCAAGACCCCTAGCAGCAATGTCTGTCGCCACCAATACTTGTAAGGTGCCATTTTTGAACTTGGCCAGAGCGTTAGTACGCACTGGCTGGCTCTTATTACCGTGGATTGCCAATGCTTGAATGCGGTCTTCGCCCAACTGCTTCACTAAACGGTCAGCACCATACTTGGTGCGAGTGAATACTAGTACTTGATACCAATTATCTCGTCGAATCAGATGAGCAAGTAATTGGCGTTTTTTGTCACGGTCTACTTGGTAAACTTTCTGGGCGATCGTGTCGGCGGTAACGTTGCGGCGCGCCACTTCAATCATCGTCGGATTATTGAGTAGTCCGGCAGCCAGTGCCTTAATTTTGTCTGAGAAAGTAGCGAAAAATAGCAAATTCTGTCGCTGTTTGGGCAGGAGTGAGAGAATGCGGCGGATATCATTAATAAAACCCATGTCCAGCATCCGATCGGCTTCATCCAGCACCAAAACCTCAATCTGCGATAAATTCAGCGTACCCTGATGTACGTGGTCTAGCAGTCGCCCTGGAGTAGCGACCAAAATATCCACTCGACTCCTCAAACGCTGTTTTTGCAGATTAATACTGACTCCGCCAAACATCACCATCGAGTTAAGATTTAAGTACTTGCCGTACTCGCGCACGCTTTCTTCCACTTGTGCAGCTAGTTCGCGAGTCGGGGTGAGAATCAACGCCCGGATTGGTGGGTATCCATTAGGCGTACCTTTGCTCTTGTTAGACGACAACCGATGCAAAAGCGGTAATGTAAAACTAGCGGTTTTTCCAGTGCCAGTTTGTGCCCCAGCTAATAAATCTTTACCCGACAAGACAGCAGGAATGGACTGCATCTGGATTGGCGTGGGTTCCGTGTACCCTCGTTCGGTAACAGCACGGATAATTTCATTGGACAAGCCGAGATCGGAAAAAGACATAAGACTCCAAAAATAACATCGGCCTGTCGCCAATCATGGCGTCAGTCTTAGGCGGACGGATAAAAATCATTGAAAAGCTGGATGGGCAGTAGCGCAAAGACTGAGAGCGAGTGCCGCAGTCCCTCATTCTATCAGATTGTCGTCTATTGTGTGGTTAAAGTTGCTCTGATTCAGTGTTGTGTTAAATTAGCATTACCTGCTTGTAAAGCAAAGTATTGAACAAATGGGAGAAATTCATTATCGCAATCCAAAAGCAACTGATTAATTCACAAATCAAGTCACCTAGCGTCTTCTTAATTGACCATGAGAATAATAATCGTGGTCTGATCGACACCAATGAGGCGTTACAGCTAGCTGAAAGCTTAGAGCTCGACTTAGTTGTAGTCTCCCAGGGTAAAGACGCTCCAATCGCCAAGATTCTCAACTATGGCAAGCTACAATATCAAAAGAAAAAACGTCAGAGCCAGAGTGCTAGACCCACGGTAAAAGAAGTTCGATTCGGTCTAAACGTGGGTATGGCTGATTACAATTTACGCATCGAACAAGCAGGTCAGTGGTTGAGTAAAGGCGATTCTGTCAAGTTTGCCATTCGTTTACGAGGCCGAGAACATCAATATCGTGACAAAGCGGGAGAACTGCTAGACCGAATTGCAAACGATCTCAGTCAAGTAGGTAAAATCCAGTCGCTGGATAAACGCGCCTTAGTTGTTCAAGTAATTCCTGCCTAGTTATCTAGCGATCGCTGGAGGCTTTATTTGTAACAGCTTGTAAAGAACGAAAAAGCGCGGAGGCAACACTGTAGCTTCTATGGAAAAAACATTGACATTCTCCCCATTTAAGACAGCAAGGGGATTTTTCGTTGTGCATTCAGTCACGCTTGCACAGAGCTATAGTGGAGATGAGGATGGAACCTTAAACCAGTGGGGAATGTCATAACCCCAAGTACTGGGACATCGAAACATCCCAGATCCTGTCTACGAATATTGATAAAGTCAAAACCATTTCTGTGGAACTCAAAGCCGCACTGACATTTATAAGTGCGGTTTTTGGTTTTAGGTCGTGTACTGCAATATGAATTAATAGCTTTTAAGTTAAAAGCAAGAGAGTTTTACGTATAACAGAGGTACTGGGGGATTGAAAATTATCTTCATTTTATCGCCAGTGAGAAAACCGTTCCACAATATCTTTTACTGTCTTATAACTTAGATGAAACTGCTGGGCAATCTGGCGGCTAGAATACCCCTCCTCGATCATCGTTAAGACTTGAAAAGCATACTTATCTAATTGCTTTAAATCATCCATCTAATTTCTAGACCTTTTGTATAGGGTTGGATAAAAATTCGTATTAATTAGAGGCTGTTTGAAAAATAATTGGCTGTGATTTTAATAAAATTGAGTCGAAAATAGAAATCCCAGACTTGTCGGAAATTCTTATTTCTACGGGTTACAGCCAGGAGAGACCTCTTGACTTGCGGTTTGTTCAAAGCCAGGCGTTAAAAACTCGTGGTGGCTCTTGCGGCGGACTTTCATAATATTGTACGAAATCGTACTGACTGGGAGCGGTCAAGTTTTTTAATCTTTAAACAATACTCAAATATATAGGAATCCGGTTTGATTCCTGAATTTACTTGCGTGGGCAGGGAACAGGGAATAGGGAATAGGGAACAGGAAAGAAGGCATAGATCCGTACTGAGTCTTGTTCAAAAATAAAATAGGAGTCCTATAGACAATCCCGAATGTCTAAGAAAGAAACTTGGGAGCAAATTCATGGATGGCAATATCCCTTAGCTTCTCGTTATTGGGTTAGCCAGTAATGAACAATTGGTGGGATAAAGCCCATTAGGAATTGGTTAACAGTCTCTTTCTATTTAGGAATTGAAACTTAGTTAGATGTCACCTGGATTGATAATGAATCTAGATATGTTTCCCCAGCAGTTACAGTCACTGCAAGGGCGTTTAGCTAACTTGTACCAAGATGCGAACACCGCAGTACAGCCAGAGGCCAATTTGCTGCTAGCAGCCTTGAAGGAACTTGATACTGCTTCAAAAATACTAGAGATAGCTACACAGAAGCTATTCGAGCAAACTCAAAAATTGGTAAATGTACAAGCACGGCTTAGAGAGGAATACAAGCGCTACCAAGACCTGTTCGAGTTCATACCAAATGCCTATTTGGTAAGCGACATACAAGGAAAAATTCAGTCAGCTAATCGTGCTAGTGCCACACTGTTCAATCTTCAACAACGATTTTTGGTAAACAAACCATTGGTCTGTTTCATTGCAGTAGAAGAACGTCAGACGTTTCGTTGCCAACTAAACCAGATGCACAGGTCTGAGTGTGACTATATGCAAGAGTGGATATTACGCATACAGCCCCGTGACTGTGAGCCTTTTGAGGCTGCTATAACTGTAGCTCCTATCCGCGACGTTAAAGGCAATTTAACAGGCTTACGCTGGATGGTGCGCGACATTCATCACGTCTAGCAGTAGCCTCTATTATCGCTAGAAAGGTGAGAAAGACTTTATTCGTTATCTCTATACTTTAAACTTTAGCAGGCGATCGTATTCCTGTTTGATTACCCTATAACACTCACAGGAAGCCTCTTCTAGCCTCTGCCGATCAATAATTTGGATTTTCTTTCGACCGCATTTGATCAGACCTTTCTTTTCGAGGAGGTGGGCGGTTTCGGTGATGCCAGAACGGCGCACGCCTAGCATGTGCGAGAGGAACTCATGGGACAGGAACAGTTCATCTGCGTAGAGACGGTCACTGGACTCAACCAACCAACGGGCCATACGTTTTTCTAGAGTATGAATGCGGTTGCAGGCAACATTCTGCGAGATTTGCGCGATATAAGCCTGGGTGTATTTAAGCATCACGTCCCGCAGTTGCTTATTAGTGTCGAACTCGTCAAGCAGCAGATGTGCCTTCATTTTCACCGCGTTGCCGGGAACCTGAACAATGTACTCGGTCTGCGTCGTCTCTCGACCGCCCATGAAAGCGTTGATCCCTACCATCTCGCGGCTTCCAACCACTCCGGCTTCAACTGTGCTGCCGTCCATCATTGTGATCGTGACTGAGATTAAACAGGTGAGAGGGAAGTAGACTTCTTCGATGGTTTCGCCGGGTCGGTTGAGTATCTCACCGTATGAAAGCTCGACCTGCTCCATTTTTGTTTTCTATCTGCTTGTACACCTCGCGGGGCAGGGCGGTGAGCAGAAGGTTTTCAGTAGCCATATTTTTGTTAAAACTTGTTTATTGACTATTTTTAATATTGTTAAGGTATGCCAATCCGAAGTCCTATAAGCATAACTACGGGAGGTTAGCCAATTTTGAAGAGATATTAGCCAGCAGTTTTTAATAATTTGCTGATACCTTTTTAAGGTTTTTACGCCAAGTAAACTTTTGGAATCCGTATTAATTAAACGTATCCTTTGCTTATTGTATCCCACCTCCGGATTTCTCATAAGCGAGAAATCCGGGTCAAATTTCCCAGCGTTAAGTTATATGATGTCTGCTTGATTACTTATTAAACCCGCAGAACCTCAAAGAGCCAAAGCTGCGCTTTAACTCCTCCTAATTGTAAAAAACCTACACCTGTCAGGGGGTTGGGGTAGGGTTCTTTTATTATAGGTAATTTGGCGGATACGATCTCAATCAAGTTGATATTTGACCTTCCGACCGAATAAGCGCCGGGATATAACCAATCAATCGGCGCATTTTGCGATCAGGTGTGTCAAGGCATCAATCAAGCGATCGCTTTCCATTGGTATAATATCCTGTCCATGCATCACATTTTGAGTAATATGAAAATGCACTAATGCTCCTAAGAGAATTCTCGCTGTCGCCTCAGGATCGGGTATCTTTAATTCTGGAGCCGCCAAGTATTGGGTGAGAGTTTCCGCTACTGGCTTAATCATCGTCCGCACACAAATTTGAGCTAACTCAGGAAAACGCCCAGATTCCCCGATTAGTACTCGCATAAATGCACTATGTTCTTTGTCGTTAAGCATCTGCTCTAATGCTTTGGTTGCTACTTGGTGCAGGATGGCGGCTGGTTCTCCCTCAATAGGTTCTGTACCAAAAATGGAGCTGTTTTTTTTGCTTGTCAGTTGCTCTAACAGTACTTTAAAAAGTCCTTCCTTATCTTGAAAGTGGCTGTAGACTGTCGCTTTAGAAACACCAGATGCTACTGCTACCCGATCCATGCTCGTACCAGCATAGCCATTTTGGAGAAACTCTTGCATTGCACCTTGCAGAATTTGCTCTACTTTATCAACGGAATTATCTCGATCAACTTCGTCAGTTTTGATGCGTACCATTTATTAATTATCCTTTCTTATCAACAATATTAATAGATGCTGCGAAATGCCCCAGTACAAAATGGCGAAAATAAATATACCCTTTGATAAAGCCCCAAAGCCTCTATTATCAGCTTTCCTCTCCTCTACTTTTTTGTAGTAGACAATCAATCCCAATAGAGAATAGCATTCCACACCATAAGGGATTTCCAGTTAAAAAATATCCGGTCTAGAGACGCAATACCTTGTGCCCATACAAATCTAGAGATGATTTGGGATAATTTGTTTTTTGCAAGTCCCTAATGCCAAGCAAATTGATTGACAAGCTTAGTTGTGTCCTATTGACTAAACTAGTCCGTTTAGTTTAGCATAAATTGAACTGGACAGTTTAGTACAGGTTGCTACTGGTGGTAAGGGGGGAATAGCATGAGGGAAAACAGGAATTCAGAGAGTTTGAGGTCTTCTCAGAATCTTTTGCGATCGCCACTTCTACTTGCAATAATTGCATCTCTAGCAATAGGCGCAACCAGTGTTTATACAGTGATGAAGATTCAAGCTGCAACTAATGAAAAGCAAAAAGCACCAGTAGCAGTCCAGCCAGTGGTAAAAACAGTAACAGCATTAGGGCGGTTGGAACCAAAGGGAGAAATAATAAAACTGTCAGCGCCTTCTTCTAATGAAGGAAATCGAGTAGAGCAACTATTAGTCAAAGAAAGCGATCGCGTTAAAGCTGGGCAGGTAGTTGCGATTATGGACAACCGCGATCGGCTACAAGCTAGTTTGATTGAAGCACAAAAACAAGTTCAAGTTGCCAAATCTCGCCTTAACCAGGTAAAAGCTGGAGCCAAACAGGGAGAAATTGGAGCGCGTCAAGCTACCGTCAATCGTCTGCAAGTAGAACTAGAAGGAAATATTAAAACTCAGCAAGCCACAATTAATCGTATAGAAGCAGAACTGCAAGGACAACAACGGAGCTTGCAAGCAACAGTGGCCCGCGTAGCAGCCGAGAGACGTAATGCTCAAGCTGACGTGCAGCGCTACGAGACTTTATACAAAGCAGGAGCAATTTCTAGCCAAGAAGTTGATAGCAGACGCTTAAACGCCGAAACTTCCACTCAAACGTTAATTGAAAGCCAAGCCACCCAGACAAGAACTGTCGCAACCCTACAACAGCAGCTTAACGAAGCAAAAGCCAACCAGAATCAAACCCTCGCCAGCTTGCAACAGCAGATTAACGAAGCAAAAGCTAACCTGAATCAAACTGCTGAAGTCCGTCCCACAGATATAGCAAATTCACAAGCAGAGGTAGACAGCGCTCAAGCTACCGTGGAGAAAATTAGAGCAGAACTGGCACAGGCATACGTTGTGGCTCCAAAAGCTGGTCGAATTTTGGAGATTAATACACGAGCCGGAGAAACTGTTGGCAACGAAGGAATTGTGGCTCTAGGTCAAACCGACCAGATGTATGCAGTAGTTGAAGTCTACCAAAGTGATATCAAGAAAGTGCGTCCGGGACAAAAGGTGCTGGTAAGCAGTGATTCTTTACGCAATGAATTAGAGGGAAGAGTGGATTGGATTGGTATGCAGGTAAAGCGGCAAAATCTGATTAACGCCGATCCCTCTAGCAATATTGATGCCAGAGTAGTGGAAGTCCATGTGCAACTGAATAAACTATCTAGCCAAAATGCTTCTAGCTTAACTAATTTGCAAGTCAAGGCGGTAATTGAACTGTGATTGGATTTATTCAGCAACTGCGGCGGCGAACGCCTTTAGGATGGCTGCAACTGAGTCATGAAAAAGGCCGTCTTTTGGTGGCATTGTCAGGCATTGCCTTTGCCGATGTTCTGATGTTCATGCAGCTAGGGTTTCAGACTGCCCTGTTTGAAAGTAACACAATCCTGCATCGCAGTATGCAGGCTGATATGTTTGTCATCAGCCCCCAAGCACGTAACCTAGCAAATATGTCTAGCTTTACGCGGCGACGGCTGTATCAAGCAATGGATATACCAGGTGTAAAGTCAGCAGAAGGAATGTATATCAACATTATTGATTGGAAAAATCCCCAAACACATCAGAAGACGACAATATTAGTTATGGGGTTCAATCCCGATCGGCAAGTGTTTAACTTAGCGGATGTGAATCGCCAAATAGATGCTGTTAAGCTACCAGATACCGTTTTGTTCGATCGCGCCTCTAGAGGAGATTATAATGATGCGATCGCTAAAATTGACCAAGGTAAAACTGTCACAACCGAAATAGAACGCCGGACAATTACTATTAGTGGCTTATTTTCAGTCGGGGCTTCCTTCATCGCCGATGGTACTTTAATCACCAACGACCAGAACTTTCTGCGACTATTTCCTAGACGAGAAGCCAGTGGTGTCAGTCTCGGTTTGGTACAACTACAACCAGGCTACGACCCAAAGCAAATGAAAACAACTTTAGAAGCTTATTTAGATGATGATGTTAAAGTTTTAACAAGAGCAGAATTTATCGAATTTGAAATAAATTACTGGAAAACAAATACGGCTATCGGCTTTATTTTCAGCCTGGGTGTAGCAATGGGATTTATGGTGGGCGTGATTATCGTCTATCAAGTTCTTTCTACAGATGTAAATTCTCATATCAAAGAATACGCCACTTTCAAAGCAATGGGGTATAACAATCTTTATTTATTAGGTGTGGTGTTTGAAGAGGCGATTATTTTGGCAGTTTTAGGGTTTATTCCCGGAGCGATCGCACCTTTAGGGCTTTATCATTTAACTCGTAATGCCACCAATTTACCACTTTATATGACCGTAGCACGAGCTTTGACGGTATTAACTCTGACTATGATTATGTGTGTAATTTCTGGTGCGATCGCCACCCGTAAATTACAATCCGCTGACCCCGCAGATATGTTTTAAATTTGTCATTTGTCATTTGCAAATGACGAGCATCACGAGTAATCAAGCTATTTATGAGTAGTCAACCTGTAATCTCTGTTAAAAATCTCGACCATTATTTTGGTCATGGTCAACTCCGCAAACAAGTTCTCTTTGATATCAACCTGGATATTAACGCCGGCGAAATTATTATTATGACAGGGCCTTCTGGTTCTGGTAAGACTACACTTCTCACCTTAGCAGGCGGCTTGCGTTCTGCTCAATCCGGCAGTTTGCAGATATTGGAACAAGAACTGTGTGGCGCTAGCAAAGCACAACTTACCCAGGTGCGACGCAGTAACGGTTATATTTTCCAAGCACATAACTTGCATGGTAGTTTAACGGCACTCCAAAACGTCAGAATGGGCTTGGAAGTGCATAATAATATTTCGCCAGCAGAAATGAAAACTCGGTCAGCCCAAATATTAGAGGAGGTAGGATTAGGAGAACGCTTGAATTATTATCCTGATGATTTATCTGGGGGACAAAAACAAAGAGTTGCGATCGCTCGTGCGTTGGTTGGTCGTCCTAAAATAGTCTTAGCAGATGAACCCACCGCCGCCCTTGACAGTAAATCGGGACGAGATGTGGTTAACCTCATGCAAAAACTAGCTAAGGAACAAGATTGTACCATTCTTTTGGTTACTCATGACAACCGCATTTTAGATATTGCCGATCGCATCGTCTATATGGAAGATGGCAAATTAGTAAATGACCGTGCTGTTGTTGCAGCATCTTAAGCAGATTCTTTTTGAGCAGTTCTCACAAATAAAATTTGTGAACTAAAGAGATTTTGGAACTGCGAATCAGACTTTTTAGACATTAGGTTTTTGCTACTCTTTCTAAGGATTGTACTCAAATTCGCTCGTTGAACGCACCCCTATTTAATCTCCTGCGGGGGTTTGTCCGACCTCGTAGGTGTAACCAACATCCCAAAAACTGATATTGTAGTAAGTACAATTAGCTAAGTACTGATTCCTAAACTGGTTAAGTTTACGGCTATTTTAGGCATCATGAACATCTTCTTAGGGATTATAAACAAATTCACTTTTTAGATAAAGCCCTACCCAATCTCCACCTAAAACTTTACCGATTATGTATATATTTTCCTGAGTCCAAAAGCTGAATCTATACATCATTACCTCTGGAAAACAATAAGCTAAAAATTTATTTACTTGCTGATATTTTAAGTATTTGGTTTCTGAGCCACTATTCTCATCTTGAAAGTATTGTTTATCAGGGTAAAATTTATGGAATTTACTTATTTCCAACATTCCCGAAGCCTGTAAACCCATTTCAATAGCCCGCTCTTTAGTCTCAGCAGCATAGACAATTTGGTGTTCATAGCTATAGTAATAACCACCACCAAAATCGCCTTCTAAATGAATTGTTCCTAATTCTGAAGTAATTGCTTTAATTTCTGAAACTAAAGTTAATGTATTCTCACTCAATGGTTTAAGTAGGTGGGTGGGAAAATTTATAAGTATGTAACAAAAATTTAACCTGAAGAA
>NZ_JABXKO010000021.1:0-62229 GCF_017114965.1 Nostoc sp. JL31 | reverse complement strand
AGTTTACTTTGACGCATTCATTGACCTTGCTACAATTCATATCTGGATTAACAAAATATTATTAGTGGGATAGGTTCAAAGGGTTTTAGCCTTAACCCAAGCGTATTGGTCTAAAAATCGCTATCAGTTATCCCACTTGTGGTTGTGGGGTGTTAATTTGCAAAAACTCTTGTACCTGTTGCATATAAGTTGGCGCATCTTCCAACATTGGGAAATGCGCTGTGTTACGAATCATCACAAATTTCACTTTGTCACTCAATGCAGCGGCTTGACGCCCCATCTCGGCTGGAATAATTTTGTCATACTCCCCTGCCACAAGCAGAGTCGGCACTGTCAGCTTGGCAAACTCTTGCGGCATCACTTCAGATTGAGCCTTGCTGACTGAAGTAAAAATTGTTCCTAAAGCCGCATCGTAATCTGCTTCGAGAAAATCTTCTAAAAAAGCTTGCCGCTCAGAATGTGGTATGGAACTATATAAAAATCTGGCCATAAACATCCGGTCAACAAATGGAATTTTGCTTAACCACTTGGGACGGAATTTCACTACATAGCCACCGAATTTATGAAAGGCACTAAAAGATTTTTCGTCGTACTCGAAAATGCCGCTACAAGTTAAAATTCCTCGTTCTACTCGTTCGGGATAGCGGTTAAAAAATAAAGTGGCAACAGAAGCGCCCATTGAATGAGCATTGATATAAACATGCTGAAGATGCAACCCATCTAACAAGGCTGCCAAATCATCAGCGTATTCCTCTAATTCATAGGTTAACTCTGTGATTGCCTCTGATTCTTCCTGTGGGGAATCAGATTCAGCAACAGCTTCACTTGCTTGGGCGATAGTTGGCTTTCCACTAGAACGGCCAAATCCCCGCATATCGTAGAGTAAACAATCAAATTGCTCTGATAAAACATCAGCAGTATTTTGCCAATATCTAGCCGAACCAGCCCAACCATGCATGAAAACCATCACTGGTTTTACCAAAGAACCGGATGGTTTTTTCACCCATTCGTAGTAATGCTCAACGCCACGAACATTAATATAAGGCATTAGTCATTTGTCCTTTGTCAGTTGTCATTAGTCCCTGGTATATGGTTATTATTCCTTATTTTTTGACCAATGACTAATGACCAATGACTATTAAGCTGATTCTGGTTTCGGTAGTGAAGACGGATGTATTATCAGTTCAGCAGTCGATCGCTTCTCGACCATCTCCCTTGTAACTGTACAGCGTGTCACATCCTTACGGGATGGTAACTCATACATTACATCCAACATTAATTCTTCGACAATACCACGTAATGCTCTCGCACCAGTTTTACGGCGGTAAGCTTCTTGAGCGATCGCTCGTAAAGCATCTGCTTTAAAATCTAGCTGGACATTATCCATCTTCAGCAGCTTTTGGTACTGCTTGACTAAGGCGCTGCGTGGTTGGGTAAGAATCGCCATCAGCGCTTCTTCATCTAGCGGATCTACTACTGCTACCATTGGCATCCGCCCAATAAATTCTGGAATCAGGCCAAATTTTACTAAATCATCCGGTTCTAGATGGCGAAGAGTGTCTGCTGCTCGTTTCTCTTTCGATTGGCCTTCTCCTGGCTGCACAAAACCGATTGCTTTTTTGCCAACTCTCTGATCTACAATCTTTTCTAAGCCTACGAAGGCACCACCACAGACGAACAAAATATTACTTGTATCAATCTGGATGCAGTCTTGATAAGGATGCTTGCGGCCTCCTTGGGGTGGTACATTGGCGATCGTTCCCTCTAACATTTTCAGCAAGGCTTGCTGCACACCTTCGCCAGAAACATCACGGGTAATTGACGTGTTCTCGCTCTTACGAGCAATTTTGTCAATTTCGTCAATGTAAATAATTCCTCGTTGGGCTTCCTCTATATCCAAATCTGCCACTTGCAACAGTCGCAGCAAGATATTTTCCACATCTTCTCCTACATACCCAGCTTCCGTCAGCGTTGTCGCATCGGCTACGGCAAAGGGTACATCCAGGATTTTCGCTAGGGTTTGCGCTAAGAGAGTTTTGCCGCAACCAGTCGGGCCGATTAACAAGATGTTGGACTTTTGCAGTTCTATGGCATCATCTGACCCAGGTTTGCCACTGGCCTTAGACTGAATGACTGCCAGCCGTTTGTAGTGATTGTAAACAGCTACTGACAGAACTTTCTTCGCTTCGTCTTGACCAATAACGTGTTCGTCTAGATACTTTTTAATCTCTCTTGGCTTGGGTATTTGATTAAACGAAATACTAGCAGAGTGAGTACGCCGTTTTTCAGGTGGCTCTGCTCTTGGTGCTGGTTGTGCTGCCGCACCATTAGTATCGAGTAACTCCTCGTCTAGTATTTCATTACACAAGTCAACGCATTCATCGCAGATGTAGACTCCCGGCCCTGCGATTAATTTACGCACCTGCTCTTGAGACTTGCCACAAAATGAACATTTCAAATGGGAGTCGTACTTAGACATACCAGCCTCTTATTTCAGAATGGTGACGTTTTCCCCTGCTACGGGAAGATTTTGCCTGGAAATGACCTGATCAATCAAACCGTAGTTTTTTGCCTCTTCTGCCGACATAAAAAAGTCGCGCTCAGTATCTGCTTCAAGTCTTTCTAAGGGTTGACCAGTATGGTGAGCCATTAACTGATTCAACTTAGCCTTAACGTAAAGAATTTCTCTGGCTTGAATTTCAATGTCAATGGCTTGACCTTGAGCGCCACCAAGTGGTTGGTGAATCATAATCCGGGAGTCGGGCAGAGACATTCGCTTACCGGCAGCCCCTGCTGTCAACAAAAATGCCCCCATGCTCGCGGCTAATCCAAAACAGATGGTAACAACATCAGGGCGAATTTGCTGTATTGTATCATAGATTGCCATCCCTGCGTAGACGGAGCCGCCAGGAGAATTAACATACAGTTGGATGTCTTTTTCTGAGTCTTCGGCGTCTAGGAATAACAACTGAGCCACAATTGAGTTGGCTACGGCATCGTCTATTGGCGTTCCTAAAAAGATAATCCGCTCTCGCAGCAGGCGGGAGTAGATGTCGAAAGCTCTTTCTCCCATGCCAGATTGCTCTATCACCATCGGCACGATGTCGCTAGGGCTGCTTAACTGGGAGTTAATGTTTATTCGACTTAAGTTGCTGATTGGGGAATTTCCCGACTGCGATTCAAGCATACAAGCTTTCTTTGACAATTATTTAGGACAAATGTTTCAGCAGCAGATGCTGCTTTTTCAACGAATGGAATTTTTATAAGCTACGTGTTAACCATTATGCCTCATATAATTTCCTCTCGTGTAACACAGTATCAAGCTCAAGTGATAACAGGTGTCACTATTTGCCGAAAATTCATTAATTCTTTAATTATTTTGACTTCATCCCTGAGTTATAGGGCATTGGGCATTGGACATTGGGCATTGGTTATTTCTCTCCCTACTTTCTCGTCTCCCTTACCTTACCCATTTCACCAGTACTTTAACTCAGAACTGGTGAACTCATGGCTGTGGGATTTTTTATTATCCTTCTGTAACTTCTGTAGAAGCTTCGCTGTTTTCTTCCTCAGTCTGAGGTGCATCAGCATCTGATTCTGCGTCTTCCGTTTCCTCCGCAGGACTCAATGAACCTTCCGGTACAAGTTCAACTGATGAGTGTTCTAAGAGCCAATCGATGATTTTTTCGGTTAACAGTTCGTTTTCCACGATTGAGCGCAGTTTATCTTCATCAACATCCTGTTCCTCCGAGTATTGTTCCAAAAGTTCTGTAACTCTGGCTGCGATTTCTTCTGGAGTTACCTCGATAGATTCGCGTTTACCGATTTCTCGTAAGGATAAGGAGCGTTTGATGCGTTCAATTGCTTCAGTACGCGATCGCTCCCGTAACTGAGGAATAATATCTTGAGTAAACAGCTTTCTCACATCCAATCCCTGCTGAGACAGCCGGATTGCTGTTTGCGTTAGCATTGCATCCACTTCTTGCTCAATCAAAGTTGCTGGTAAGTCAACTTCTACGTGCTTGAGCAGTTCCGTTAACAAGGCTTCCTGCTTATTGGTTTTTGTTTTGTCGTCCGCTTCTTTTTGATATTGCTCTACCAAAGAAGCGCGTAACTCCTCTAAGGTTTCAAAATCACTGACTTCTTGGGCGAAATCGTCATTTACTTCTGGTAGCTCCTTTTCCTTTAATTCTTTGAGTGTCACGGTGAAAGTTGCTGCTTTTCCAGCTAATTCTTCATTAGCATAAGGATCTGGGAACTTCGCCGCAATTTCTTTCGTTTCTTCAGGATTCATCCCTACTATTCCCGAAATAAAGCCTGGAATAAACTTATCTTCCTGCAACTCAACTTGAAAATCAGTTGCTTCGGCTCCGGGAATCGGTTCTAGTTCAGCTGTTTCGTCCTCGCCCTCAACTCTGGCGAATGAACCTTTAAAATCGACTACGGCAATATCGCCGATTTGGGCTGCACGTCCTTCTACAGGAATTAATGTCGCCAATTCTTGACGTTCCTTGTCAAGGTTAGCGTCCACTCGCTCTGGATCGTACTTAACTTCTTCGGCCTTGGCTTGCAAATCAGTGTACTGCACTAGATTCACTTCTGGTTCTACATCGACAGCAGCGGAAATCGTCAGGGGTTTTCCAGGTTCATAATTATTAATCAAATCCTCAAAAGAGGAGCGCAATTGCGGCTGGCCGATTGCTGGGATGGCTTCTTGTTTGACTGCTTGCTCAATGCCATCTTGAATTAGTTCTTCCAGCGCCGCTGCCTTGATTCGAGTTGTACCCAGCCGTTGTAGTAATATCGGCCGAGGCACCTTGCCTTTACGAAACCCAGGAATATTGGCAGTACTCGCTAAGTTTTTAATGACCTGTTCGTAAGTTTGCTTGGTAATTTCCGGCGTAATCTCTATTTCCAGACCAATTTGGCTGGCGGGAAGTTTTTCCTGGGTAACTTTCATGCTTCGTCTCTAGTTTTCTGGTATTTTATACTCCGAGTACACACAAAACGCAATAAAATAATTGTTTGCGTTTATGGCTTGATGTCTCTTAGGGGTAATGGGAGTTTGCCAAAAGGTCTTGTGACATCCAAGGATGGATGTTTGTCCTGGGGCAAACATCCAGTTTACTGCCAATTATCAAGGACTTGACATTTTACCTTCATAACAATTTAGTTAATGGGGCATTTGGATTAAGGGGAGGTGACAGTTGATAGGGAATAAATCTGTAAACTGTACCCTGTAACCTATTCTCTTCTTCACTCCCGACTCACTCTAAAACTTGGGAATTAATTATCCAGTGGGCTAATGCCGTGATATCCTGGTTCTCAAATAGTGGTTAGTACCCCCAGGTTAAAGTTATAGTATTTAGTCTAGCTATTATCTAGCTATTATTAAGTTGTGTGTGGTACGAGAGTGCATCTGTTACTTAACCACATAGCTCAGTTTGACGTGGTGCTGGCTTTATGGATTTAGATCCTAGTATATTCATCATTTTTGCAAGGAAGCGTGCAGCCAATACATTTATTTCTTTGCAGGTAGGATGCTTGTTAAACCCCTAAGTGCAGATATCTCCATTTATTAGAAAAGTGGCAGTTTGCTGTATAATATATAGTTATAATTAAAATCGATGAAAAAAAATAAATATACTGTTATTTTAAAATGCAATATCATTTAACTTAATTAAATAAGCAAAAAAATAAATGTATTAAATATCTAAAGATAGACTAAATTAGAGAAAAATCTAAACCTATTAAAAATATATTTCCAGACTGCGATCGCTATTTAAATATAACTAAATTGTCAATTGTTCCAATAAATTGCAGATTAAGTCTCTTATAAGGAGGAAGCAAGTTTGTCGAAATCCTATCGTTTAGCTATTTTGGGAGCGACTGGTGCAGTAGGCACAGAGTTGCTCGAATTATTAGAAAGCCGTAATTTCCCGGTTGCTGACTTGAAGTTATTGGCATCAGAGCGGAGTGTTGGGCGATCGCTGCGCTTTAAAGGTGAAAATATACCAATAGAGGCAGTGAGCGATCGCGCTTTTGAAAATGTCGATATAGTACTGGCTAGTGCAGGTGGTTCCACATCTAAAACTTGGGCAGCAATTGCCGTGGAAAAGGGCGCAGTGGTAATTGACAACTCCAGTGCCTTTCGGATGAACCCGGAAGTTCCCTTAATAGTGCCAGAGGTGAATCCCCAAGCTGCGGCGCATCACCAAGGTATTATTGCCAACCCCAACTGTACAACGATTTTGATGGCTGTGGCAGTTTGGCCATTACATAAAGTTAAACCAGTACAACGCATCGTCGCTGCAACCTACCAATCTGCTAGTGGTGCGGGTGCTAGAGCAATGGCAGAAGTCAAAACCCAAACAAGCGCTATACTACAAGGACAACCACCGATTGCCGAAATATTGCCTTACCCATTGGCATTTAATTTATTCCCGCATAACTCCCCATTAAACGATTTGGGTTATTGTGAGGAAGAAATGAAAATGGTCAATGAAACCCGAAAAATATTTGGTACGCAGCAAATCAGAATCACTGCCACCTGTATAAGGGTTCCCGTACTCCGCGCCCACTCAGAAGCCATTAATTTAGAATTTGAGACTCCCTTTAGTGCGAAGGAAGCCAGAGAAATTTTAAATTCCTCCCCTGGAGTAAAATTGGTAGAAGATTGGGGAACGAATCATTTTCCGATGCCAATAGAAGCAACCGGTCGAGATGAAGTTTTAGTGGGAAGAATTCGCCAGGATATTTCTCATCCTTGTGGCTTGGAATTATGGTTATGTGGCGATCAAATTCGCAAAGGCGCAGCATTGAATGCAGTACAAATCGCTGAGTTATTAGTAGAGAAAAATCTACTCAAACCATTAGCTATTAGTCATTAGTCATTGGTCATTGGTCATTAGTAAAATGACAAAGGACAAAGGACAAATAACAAATGACTAATGATACTTGAAAGCAATTTGCAGATAGGTTATTACAATAGAGAACCACCAAGATATAAAAACATGGGTAATCAGGAGTGAAAAAAGGGTGGGAGATTTTGGCAATGTTTTAACCGCTATGATTACACCATTTAAAGCAGATGGTAGTGTCAACTATGATGTAGCGGCAGAACTGGCGGCGCATCTAGCTAACAACGGTACAGATACATTGGTGATGTGCGGCACAACAGGAGAATCCCCGACGCTAAGTTGGGATGAAGAATACCAGTTGTTTGTCGAGGTCTTGCAGTCCGTGGCAGGAAAAGCCAAGGTAATCGCAGGTTGTGGATCAAATTCCACCAAAGAAGCGATCGCAGCCACCCAAAAAGCGTCTAAAATAGGAGTACATGGTTCCTTACAAGTTGTTCCTTATTACAACAAACCGCCGCAAGCGGGATTGGAAGCGCACTTTAAGGCAATAGCACAAGCCTGTCCCGACTTACCGTTGTTGTTATATAATGTTCCAGGTCGTACCGGACAAAACCTTCAGCCAGAAACAGTTGCCCGGTTAGCTGAGGTTAGCAATATTGTCGGAATTAAAGAATCCACTGGTAATATAGATCAGGCAAGCGAAATTCGTCGCTTGACACCAAAAGAATTCCACATCTATTCTGGTGATGATTACATGACTTTGCCCTTGTTAGCGATCGGGGCAAAGGGTGTAGTCAGTGTGGCTTCTCATCTGGTAGGAAACCAATTACAGCAGATGATTCAAGCTTTTAGTGCGGGAAAAAATGAGGTAGCAAGCGACATTCATCTCCAACTTTTCCCGTTGTTTAAAGCTCTATTTCTCACTTCAAATCCCATTCCAGTGAAAAAAGCACTGAAACTTCAAGGTTGGGAGGTTGGTTCAACTCGTCCGCCACTATGCGAACCTGATTTAGAAGTCAGTCAAAAGTTAGAAGCGGTACTGAAAGAACTTAGTTTAATCTAGCCACCATCTAGTTAAGCGCTGGTAATCTGCTGCTTTGGCTTTCTAAAGATACATATAAACCAATGACCATAATTGTTCATAAGTTGCAATTTAAAAATCTGTGCTAGGACTGATAGACATATTATAAATTCTTCAGTGTACAGTCGATTTTATTGAATAAAAAATTGAAGATTTCAATTAAAACTTGATTGCTTTGGGACTGAATTAAGAGACAAATGATGTTGTCTTAAATACATGTTCGTTAACTATCAACTAAATTAACCACAAGTAACAATCTAAGGAGAAAATGTCTAAAAACGAAGCTAATAATTCCGCCTTGAAAATTATTCCTTTGGGCGGTTTGCACGAAATTGGGAAAAATACCTGTCTTTTTGAGTATGACGATGAAATTATCCTGTTAGATGCAGGATTGGCTTTTCCCACACAGGCGATGCATGGAGTAAATATTGTTCTGCCAGATACGACCTATCTGCGGGAAAATCGCCACAAAATTAAAGGGATGATCGTTACTCACGGTCATGAAGACCATATTGGCGGGATTGCCTTTCATCTCAAGCAATTTGATATCCCGGTGATTTATGGTCCCAGACTAGCAATGGCAATGCTAGAGGGTAAATTAGAAGAAGCAGGAGTCCGCGATCGCACAGAAATCAGAACAGTTCTACCACGGGATGTAGTGCGGATTGGCAAAAACTTTTTAGTTGAATATATCCGCAACACTCATTCCATCGCTGATAGTTTCACTGTTGCCATTCATACTCCTCTTGGTGTAGTCATTCACACAGGGGATTTTAAAATTGACCATACCCCAGTGGATGGTGAAAAGTTTGATTTGCAACGCCTAGCAGAACATGGTGAAAAAGGCGTTCTTTGCCTCCTAAGTGATTCTACTAACGCTGAGATACCAGGGTTTACACCTTCGGAACGCTCAGTTTATCCCAATTTGGAGAGAGTATTTAGTCAAGCCAGTGGGCGATTATTCGTCACGACCTTTGCTTCTAGCGTCCATCGCATCAACATGATTTTGGATATCGCCAAGAAGCAGAACCGTGTAGTGACGGTTGTAGGGCGTTCCATGCTGAACTTGATTGCTCATGCCCGCAATTTAGGTTACATCAAATGTGAAGATAATTTGCTGCAACCATTGCACGCAGTTCGTAATCTCCCTGACGAAAAAGTTTTAGTCTTAACTACAGGTTCTCAGGGTGAAACGATGGCAGCAATGACCCGCATTGCCAACAAAGAACATCCTCACATTAAAATTCGCCAAGGAGATACGGTAGTATTCTCTGCTAACCCAATTCCCGGAAATACGATCGCAGTAGTCAACACCATTGATAAATTGATGATTCAAGGTGCGAAAGTGATCTACGGTCGGGATAAAGGGATTCACGTCTCCGGTCACGGCTGTCAGGAAGAACAAAAGCTGATGATTGCCTTAACTCGACCCAAGTTCTTTGTGCCATTTCACGGCGAACATCGGATGCTAGTGAAGCACGCAGAAACGGCTCAGAGTATGGGCATTCCCGCAGAAAACATGATCATTATTCAGAATGGTGATATTGTCGAACTGACAGAAGATGCTATTCGCGTCGCTGGGAAAGTGCCATCTGGTATCGAATTGGTGGATACTACTAGTTCGGGGATGGTAAGTGCCAAAGTGCTGCAAGAACGGCAACGCATGGCTTCAGAAGGCATTATCACCATTGCCGCTGCCATTGATTGGAATGGTAAACTGTTAGCAAAACCAGAAACTCACCTCCGGGGTGTAGTTACAAGTGTAGAGCGATCGCTGTTACAAACCTGGGTAAAACAACGCATTGAAGAAATCCTCTCTGTGCGCTGGACAGAATTTGCTCCTGAGCAAGCTGAAGCAGCAGATATAGACTGGGGTGGATTGCAAGGAACTTTAGAACGGGAATTGCAACGTTCCATTCGTCGGGAATTGCAATGTCAACCATCTGTGACTTTGTTAATGCAAATCCCTGATGAGCCACCTGTAAAAGTTGCTGATGGGAGAAGACGGCGGACTCGGACTGCTGCTCAGGTAGCATCATAGAGAATTTAAGGTAAAAATCTCATACAAAGAGAAGTTTGAGCAGTGGCTTTCACCGCTCAAACTTCGATTGGCGCAAAGACACAGAATTTTTCTGAACGTCTTTGCGTTTTCTTTTGTAATGGGTATAGAAATTATCTATAGTTCTTGGAGGCGATCTAACTTGTTAGGCTACTGCCACCGGAGGCGTGCGTACAGCGTACTGCCGGGAGGAATTGCGCTGTAGAGTACAAAAACACCCATAAGTAAGTTCATCTCATTTTAACGCTTCAGACTGTATTATTTTCAAATCGCCACTGCCAACCTAAGTTTTGTGAAATGAAATCGATTCTAGCCGCTCAAAAATCACTACTTCTACAGTATTCAGCCAGGGGTGAACAAGACACACTTACGTGAGAAAGTGGGAACACGGAGAGGAAAAATGTCTTCTAGGATATTACTGATGTTTATACTTAGCAAAAATACTTTCAGAAAGACCTTATATTAAGTTGTGTAAATGTTACACTAAAACCTATCCAATGATGGATGTCTTTATTAAAATTTAAACTGTGTCAAGTTATGAACAAGATCGTAATATTACACTACCGATCCCCAGAAATTTGCGATTAACTTGACGTAGTAATAAATTAGCTTCTGACTTAAGTGGCTAATCAGGTATTACATTATATCGCAGTCAGAACGCGATTTTTCCGGGAAAGTTCGTTGCCACGTTGTATATATTCATCAAAAAGGTGAATAGCCTCAATAACACAGAGGGTTAACCATGAAGGTATTCGACAATACCACCAAAAAGATTTTCCTGGCTAGCTGGGTATCAATCAATCAAGCAGAAACTACTGACCATAAAGCAACCCAGCTAAACCATTCTCCTTCCAAGCCCTACTGGGATATTCTCCAACCCTTACGGCAACGAGTAGAAAACATTCAAGTCAGCGATCGCCAACTAGCTCACCGTTTGTGCAAACTGATTCCATCTCAGTGCCCCTTTGAGCGCGATGTCAAATTATTTGGGAAGACCTTGTTTCACATCCCACCCATGTGCAAGCTCAACCCCTTATATGAAGAAGTGGTTGGTTTACGTTTCCGAGCGTTGTGCTATCTAGCCGACGAGTGTGGCGAAGATGTATCGCAGTACTGCTAATACTGAGATATGAACGCTGAGGAAAAAGTTAGGAGTCAGGAATAAGAGGTCGGGGATCAATAATATAACTCCTAATTCCTAACTCCTAACGATTTTTTATTATTTTTTTACTATTTCTTTTGCCATTTTTGAATGGCATCCTGAGCATCTTCATAAGCGGCTGTTTCCTCTGGCACTAAAGCAGCGGTCGCAATTGCGGCATTACGTTCTCCTTCGGCGGCGCGACGCTTGGCCAGGTCTAAAATTTTCTCACTCCATTTATTGATCGATTTTTGGGCTGTATCGAAGCCTGGTTGATCTGCTGGTACTTTCTTGGCAACTTCGATCGCTCGATTGTAGGTAGATGCCTGCTCAGACTTAATTAAGGCATTAGCTGCATCTAAAAGAGTTTTGTTGCTCACATACTGCTTACCCTCTAAGCGCCACAGGTTAATTGCTGCTTGTGCTTTGGCGTAGGGGGCTTCGTCTTTGGTGATTAGTCGAGCAGCAGCAATAGCGCTGGCATACTGTCTTTGTTTAGCACGACCTTCTGCTAAATCTAAAATCATCTGGCTCCAAATCTGAATATTCTCTTGAGCTTGTTCGTACAGTGGTTCACCCGATTGAATTTTTCGGGCTGTAGTGATCGCCATGCTCAAATCGCTAGCCTGAGTTTGTCTGAGCGACATTTTCGCCAGGTCTAATACTGCTTGATTCCGCTTTTTTGACTGGGAACTAGAAGTTATTTGGGCGCTAGATTGGTTTTTGAGTCTAACTGGTGAAGTGCGATCGCTTGGTAAATTTTCGACAACCTGGCGATCGTTAACAGTAGCATTGGGTGATGCAGTTGATATTTGCTTAATTCTAAAAGTTTCTTGATTACGCAGAAAAACTACGGCGATTAAACCTGCTACCAGCAAGCTGCCTCCGCCCCACAAGATAAACTGTTTCCAAAAAGGGATGCTTGGCTGATTCGATGGCAATCGAGAGACGTAACCTTTGGAAGAATTAGGGATAAATCTTCCTCTGGTATTCACTCCCAAGGAAGTTTCTGCCATTGGCTGGGCAACTAATCCGCTACCTGACGCCTGGACTTTTTGACCCTTCACCTGTTGGGAGGAGTTCACACTAGCTTCTCCCCGCCTGCCCCGATCTACTGAAGTTTTAGAGAAATCATCAAGGGGAGGAGCCGCAAGGGCAACAGCAAAAGATTCTTCAGGATAAATCACTACTTCTGGCTGAAAATCAGCCTCCATTGCCAATTTTGGCAAGATTACTTGCTGCCTTGAGGGGATGATAGTGGCAGGGTTTTGGATAGGACGCCAGTGATGGTGACATAATTTTGGCACGATCAGGCTTAGGTAGCTTTCTAAATCTGCCAAGTTGCTGCCATTACCAGAACGTAAAGCTTCTAACAAAGCTGCTGTAAAGAATCCGTGGCCTAGTTCGCTACTCTCATGGGAAAATTGCTCTGGTTGGCAAGAAAGAATTGTCGCCAATTGTAGTTCTTGAGCTAGTTCTATTGTTTCTTCACCAACGGGAGCATCCGCTTGAGTGCCAAAGGCGCGGTTGATATCGAATAGTAGCAATACATTCAGGTTAGCAAGTTGCAGACTTTGCATTAGCGATCGCAATTCTATGCCAGTCTCTTGCACCAGTTCCGGGTTGCCCTCTGCTGGCATTAAGTAATCTTTGCATTTGTAGTTGACTCCATAACCGCTAAAGAATAACCACAGATAGTCTTCCGGTTGCCAACTCGTTGCTGCCAAATCTTCAAGCAGCAGCAAAATATTCTCCTTCGTCGGGTAAGTCGATCTATCCCCAATCGGCGGCGAAGTATCTGTCATCACTAGACAGTGCTTGGGGAGAAAACCTGCCTCTGTCACCAAAAAATCTTCTAGTGCCTCAGCATCTGCTTGGGCACAACTTAAAGGTTGAAATAACTGATATTGATTGATACCAATCGCGATCGCCCAGTAATTTGCCATCCCGCTCTTTGTCAGTTATTGTTGTTTGCTGGTCTTAAAATTGTGGTTGGCTTTGCCAAAAAAACAAAGCTAACCGATGTCTTATACTCTAGGTGATTCTAATTGAATCTTAAGTTAGAATGTAATTTTTATTACGTTAATTAGCCGGAAAATACCTTTACCTAATTTCAATAACAGATCATTACTAAGGAGATAGAAGGTCATGAGCAAAATTTCTGCTCACCTACCATCATCGCTCGCTCCCTTTTCAGTTATTAGCCAAATTGCCAGAAGAATCCGGATAATTCCTTTAGTAGTTTTGCTTATATCTACTGTCCCTGCGTGGTTTTTGATGGAAGCGATCGCACCGCAGGTTGTGCGAGCTTACACCGCTAGAGTCGATCTAGCTATTGACCGCCTGCCGGAAGAAAACTATGAAACCGTTCTCAGGAGAGCAGAAGCGGTCGCTAGGGCAGCTGCTCAAAGGAGCTTCGACCAAGATATCTTGGTGACAGATGTTTCTATCATTGTGTCCGTACAAAATTATGGAGCGATCGCACCAGTCCTGACATTAGATGTCAGTCGTCCTCAATGGCGATCACGTCCCGATGCTCAAAATTGGGCCACTTACTTCAAAACTGCGCGATCTTTACTTTTCTTTGAAAATAACTCTAATCAAGTTCCAGCAGCTAGCGCTGTGTCAACGCCAAAATGACGGGTTGAGCTAGACACGTAGAGAAAGTCCGAACCAAGGATTTCATTGGCTCGGAATTTCTCTTAAAGGAAACGCTACGCATTGCTTGCTTGCTTGCTTGCTTGTTTGTCAGAGTAGAGGTAATACGGTTCGGTTAAGGCAAGAGACGCGATGAATCGCCGTCTCTACAAAGGACTGATTATTGTAAAGACGGCGAATTATCGCGTCTTTGCAATCTAGGGCGTGTCATCAAAAAACCTTATCCGAACCGTATTGAGAGTAGAGGAGACGCAAATAAGTCACTTTTAGAACTCCTTCTGTAAAAGCATCACCACGCCAGTCTTAACCCAACTTACTTATTCCTGACTCAACTGTTGTCTTTGGCGTCAGTGGATGGCCTAGAATAAGAAGGTTGTCAAGAATCGCGATATCTGCTGACATGGCTGTTCCTAAGAAGAAAACTTCCAAATCAAAACGAGATAAACGTCGAGCTACCTGGAGGCATAAAGCCGTCGTTGAAGCTCAGAAAGCCCTATCTCTGGGCAAGTCAATTTTGACTGGACGTTCTACATTTGTTTATCCAACTGCTGAAGAAGAGGAAGAAGAATCATAATTTCTCAGTCAGGAAAAGCACGAACAGCACCGATAGATTTGATTGCCAAACTCAACAATCAAAGTTCCGATCGCTAGATAAATGCTTTTTCTTAGCTTTCCTGATTGCATTATGAATCATAGACACTCTACATAAGCTCATTAGATCGAAAAAAATTGGTAGTGAGTAATTGGAAATATCCATTACCCATTACCTATCATTCAAGAGTTCATATAAAGAGTAAAACATCTGATACTGTTGGCAACTCAGCAAAAAAGCTTGTAAACATCTTGAGAAAACTGATTTTTCTCTAACTATGCTAGGAAAATTTTTTCAAAAACCAGGTAAAGAAGAGGGCGAACGCGTTCCTCCTGGCCAACACTTAGCTAAAGGTTTCCCCATATTAACTTATGGTGAAACTCCCCAAGTTAGCACTGAGAAATGGGAGTTTCGAGTTTGGGGTTTAGCAAAATCTGCTACCTTTAGTTGGTCAGACTTTATGGCGCTACCTCAACACGAATTCACAGCTGACTTCCACTGTGTAACGCGCTGGTCTAAACTTGATGTCAAATGGACTGGCATAAAAGTGACAGATTTCATGGATCTGATTGAATTAGACCCGAAAGTAGCCCACGTTATGGAACACTGCTATGGCGGCTACACCACCAATATTTCTGTAGAAGATTGTCTGCGCGAAGAAAACTTCTTTGCTTTTAAAGTCTTTGGTGAAGACCTTCCATCTGAACACGGTGGCCCGATGCGGCTAGTTGTACCCCACCTCTACGCTTGGAAAAGTGCTAAGTGGATTAATGGTTTGGAATTTTTAGCTGCTGAAGAACTTGGTTTTTGGGAGCGCAATGGCTACCATCGCCGTGGTGAACCTTGGGCTGAGGAGCGTTACAGCAACGCTTTTGGGATTTAATAGTTAGGAGTTAGAAGTTTAGAGTTAGGAGTTAGGAGTCCAAAATTCATAACTCATAACTCATAATTTCTAACCTAGAAGTTTCTTGATTAGCGGCAATTTGCCCTGATATGGAGCATATCGCCATTTTAAATCCAGCCAGAAAGAGTTTTGCAATACACTTTTCTTATGGGAAAAGGTGTCAAAGCTAGCTTTGCCGTGATAGTTGCCGATACCGCTATCTCCCACTCCACCAAATGGTAAAGACGAGACACCAACCTGCATCACTGTGTCATTAATACAAACTCCACCAGAGGAAGTTTCTTGCAAAACTCGCTTTTGCAGGTTTTTATCTTGAGAAAATAAATATAATGCCAAGGGTTTGGGTCTAGAGTTAATCAAGGCGATCGCTTCTGTAATGTCAGTATATTCAATGATGGGTAAAATGGGCCCAAAGATTTCTTCCTGCATGACAGAATCTTCTAGTGAGACATTATCAATAAGTGTTGGGGCAATATAACGCTCTGAAGGTTTATTTTCTCCACCGATGACAACTTTTCCATCTTTGAGAAAACTCACCAACCTTTCAAAGTGTTTTTGACTGATAATCCTGGCATAATCAGGACTGTTTATAGGATTCTCGCCATAAAATTCTTTTAAGGATTTTTCCAGACCATCTATTAAATCTTTTTTGATTATTTTATTAACTAAAAGATAGTCGGGGGCGATACAAGTTTGTCCAGCATTAATAAATTTGCCCCAACTAATTCGTCTGACAGTGTGTTCCAGATTAATGTCCGTATCTACAATACAAGGACTTTTGCCACCCAATTCTAAAGTCACTGGTGTGAGATATTTTGCTGCTGCTGCCATGATGATTTTGCCGACAGCTGTGCCACCAGTAAAAAAGATATGGTCAAATTTTTCTGCAAGTAGTTTTTGACTTGCTTCCACGCCTCCTTCTACTACTGCAAGATAAGCAGGGTCAAAATGTTTGGCAATAATCTTAGCTATGATATCAGACGTATGAGAAGCAATTTCTGAAGGTTTAATAATTGCACAATTTCCAGCTGCGATCGCACCTATTAACGGCGAGATAATTAACTGAAATGGATAGTTCCAAGGCCCAATAATTAAGACAACCCCTAATGGTTCTGGATAAATTTTCGCTGAGTAGGAAAAAAAATCCCAGGAAACTGCTGCTTTTTTTGGCTTACTCCAGTTTTGAAGATGTTTGATGGCGTAATCAATATCCTTAATTACGCTGATTTCTGTAAGATAAGTTTCTACCTCTGGTTTATGTAAATCCGCTTGTAATGCCTCGACTATTGACTTTTCATGCTCAATAATTGCTTGCTTCAGATTTTTCAGTTGTTCAATGCGAAAATTTACATCTTTAGTTTTGCCCGTTTGAAAAAAATCTCGCTGAGTCTGGATAATATTGCCAATGTTAGATAATTCAGTGGTAATCATTGTTTTGTCCTATCAAAAACTATTTAATGCTAATGCTCTTATCTCAGCATATTTGATTCGTCAATTTTTAGCGTTTGATTTTGTAATTGAAATTTGTACTTTAAATTATCGCTAGATAGTAGTAAGATTGTAAATCATGAATTACCAGGATAAAAAACTCTATAATTCATAATTTATAATTACTAGTTTTTTCATGCTTTGGTAGGTAGAAGCACAATAAATATACTACCTTTGCCCAACTCGGAATTAAGCAGAATAATGCCTTGATGTGCCTCGACAATTCGACGAGCAAGATACAGTCCTAAGCCACTACCAGAACTTTTATGACTGCCTTGGCGAAATCGTTCAAAAATGGTAGCTTGTTCTTCAGGGGGAATACCTAGGCCTGTATCCGCTATTTCAATTCTAATGTAGTCAACGGAATTGGATGTTTCAGAGAACTGAGATTGATTACTTTTATCGAACTGGCGTTGAGAAGTAAAACGAATAGTAATAGACCCGGAGTCGGTAAATTTGATCGCATTCCCGATGAGATTGGTAAATAGACGATGCAGCTCCAAGCGATCGCCCATGACTGTGTTTGATTCTTCGGTAAAATCCACACTTAGCGACAGTGCTTTGTCTTGAGCTAAGGGTGATAATTCTCCAGTTACCTCTTCTAGCAATTGGCCCAGATTGACTGGTTGAAACGCCAAACTTTTGCGACCTGCTTCAAAGCGATAAACTTCCAATAAAGTATTCACCATAGAAAGCAGGTTGATATTGCTACGGGCCATGATGGCGATTACTTCCTGCATTTGCGCTGATAATGTTCCCAACGCACCTTGCTGAAATAGCATTAACATGCGATCGGCGGCTACTAAGGGAGTGCGTAAGTCGTGGGTAAGGCGGGAGACAAAATCTTCTCGCTGACGGGCAATTTCATCACGTTCATCCATACTATGCTTCAAGCGCAGGAGCGATCGCACTCGTGCCAGCAATTCATCTACTGTTACAGGTTTGCGGATAAAATCATCAGCACCCAAGTCTAAACCGTGGGCGACGTTGGGCGTATCGTGGGCAGTTATCAGCAATATGGGGATATATTGCGGCAATTTCATCTCTCCACGAATGTGCTTGGTGACTTCGTACCCATCCATACCTGGCATCATCAGATCCAGAAGAACCAAGTCACAAGGAGAAGCTTTCAATTCTGCCAAGGCCGAAATCCCATTTTCTGCGGTGCTAATGGTGTAACCTTCTTCCTCCAAAATAGTTTTGATCAAAAACACGTTATCAGGAGAGTCATCGACAACTAGAATTTTGTCAGAACGAGAAGATTGTGAAGTCATATAGATGCAAGCTACGGGGTAAAAGTAAATTTTTGATAAGGCTAGCTGTATTTGTAACAATTTGTCTAGCTATATGTGTGTGAATCGTTCTCTTTTGTTGGCTCAGGCAGAGACTTTAGAGATGTTTTGAGCAAAATCCAATCAAGATACAGAGAATCTGCATTTTCAGAAAGTGGTTGAGACATTGAAAGCTTTCATCCCTCAGCAGCCATGCCCAGATTTTTTTCAGCAATAGCACTAGGATAACTTCAATAGATTTCTTGAGAATCAGAGTAATTAATATTTCTAACATTGCGATCGCCTCAGTTGCTTGACTGAGTTCAATGTCGCAATTTTGTTTTGTAGTTATTTATTTGACTTGTAGTGACTTATCTTGACTTATCTTGACATCTGATGACTTGCCGTAATTCTGCTTGAAACGCACGCTAAACTGAACTTGAAGCTGATTTTACAATAGGTATATGTCGTTACCAAAAGACTTCCTGACACAACTAAAGCAATACAGCGAATTGTCAAACCGAGAAAAGGCAGTCTTTTTGGAAATCTTTGGTAATGGCAAGAGTCGAGTTCAAGTTGCACAAGTGCTTAACATCTCTAACAGCAATCTCAACAGTTTTCTAACGGGGGTTTACAAAAAGTTCAGTATTTGCGGCAGTGGGCTTGTGAAAGAAAGCCGCTTGCGGGAGTATCTTGAAAAGCGATATTCCCAGCAGAAACCTTCTGGTAGCTCAACTGCTGACATTGCAGAGGATGATATTGATGCTCTAGTTCAAGAAATCCGGGAAAAGATTAAACGCAGCATCAAAGAGAAATGTGGAACGATGCGTGTGCTGGATATGGATCAGCCTATTGAGTTAACTGGAGAGCGAGGCATCTATACTAACGTCAACATTCTGGAGAAAACCACAAAACGCAGGCGAGTGAAAATTGGGCAACTGCTGCAAAAGTTTGATCGGGAAGACTTTGATCATTTTGGACTTCATGAACCCAGTGAGAAGCGCGTGCCAGGGCTAAAAGCAGTGCAGCATCACAATAAACTAATGGTTTTAGGTAAACCGGGCGCAGGAAAGACTACATTTTTGAAGTATTTAGCGATGCACTGTATCGAAGGGCAGTTTTTGACAAACCGAGTTCCCGTATTCATCATCCTTAAAGACTTCGCACAAGACCCTAAACAGCTAGATATTCTCCAGTACATTACTCAACAATTATTTATCTGTGGTATCCAAAATAGCAGCGTGAAAACTGAGCAGCTGTTGAGACAGGGTAAAGTTTTGGTTTTACTGGATGGTCTCGATGAAGTTAGAGAAGAAGATACAAAGCGTATTTTATGGCAAACTCGGAATATTTCCGAACAGTTCCACACCAATCAATTTGTTATAACCTGTCGTATAGCTGCCCAAAAATACACTTTTGAACAGTTTACTGAAGTGGAAGTAGCAGATTTTGACGAAGAACAGATTGCCATTTTCGCTCACAACTGGTTCCGCTTAATCTGCCAAGTTAAAGCTGAAAGATTTATTGAAAAACTACAAGCAAACAAACGAATTTTTGAACTGGCAACTAATCCACTATTGCTAACCTTGCTGTGTCTGGTATTTGAGGAAAACGAAGATTTTCCAGCAAACCGTTCAGAACTTTATAAAGAAGGGTTGGATATATTGCTTAAGAAATGGGACTCTAAATGGAACATTGAGCGCAATCAAGTTTATAAAAATTTATCTTTGGACTGTAAAGAAGATTTACTAAGTGAAATTGCTTTTACTACCTTTGAGCAGAAAGACTATTTTTTTAAACAAAAAACTGTAGAGGCATATATCGCCAAATTTATCAGTAATTTACAGGATGCTAATTTAGAAACACAAGTTTGGGAAGTTGATAGCGAAGACGTTTTGAAATCTATTGAAGCCCAGCATGGCTTATTGGTAGAAAGAGCAAAAGGAATTTATTCTTTTTCGCATCTGACTTTTCAAGAGTATTTTTGTGCTAGAAAAATTGTAGCTACTTTAGCATATAAAGATTTAGTGCATCACATTAATGAAAAACGCTGGCAGGAGGTATTTTTACTCGCAGTTGGAATTATGGAAGAGCCAGATAATTTAGTATTATTAATGAAACAAAAAATTGATAAGCTAACTGCTTCGGATGAGAAATTACAGCATTTTTTAGAATGGCTTGATTGTAAATCTAGTTCATTTGAATCTTTTTACAAGCCAGCAGCTATCAGAGCATTGTATTTTGAAATGACTTTAGATAGTGAACAAAATAAATTAGATAATACTATTGAAGGGGATTCAGGAAATAGTTTATATGATTTAGATAATGCTCTTGGATGGGATTCAGAAGATACTTTAGATGATATAGAGATAGATTGGTTACTCAATGAGGTTCTCACAAATAGTCTTGTTCTTAGTGATGACCTAGCTAACGCTTTTTTTCAAGGTCTTGATGCTACTGATATTCTTGATGAAACTATTGATAAATCATCTCGTGGACAAGCGTTACTTGATCGGGATAATGCTTGGTGTGATATAGCTGATATTGACGATTTTCTTGGAAAGGCTATTGATTTAGCTTCTTCTTTTGAATCAGAATTTAAGACGGCATTGCAGTTACTAATAGATAAACTTAATGAGGCAATACCAGAATGGAAAAACCTATTTGAGGAACTAGAAGGATTTGGAGAATGGTGGGATAAAAATAGTCAAGCCTGGACTGAGCAGTTAATAGCTTTAATGATTGAACATCGTAATATTGGTCATAACTGGCAATTCAGTTATAGACAAGCTAAACTACTACAGCAGTATTATAATAGTAACAAGCTCCTGGTTAACTGCTTAAACAGCGATTGTAATATTAGCGATAAAATTAGACAAGAAATTGAGCATAACTTGCTATTACCAATAAGTAAATTAAAAATGGAAAATAACAAAGAGATTTCCTAATTTTGCATTTTAAACCTTTATCTAGGTATTTAGAAGTTTCGATAATCCTTTCTTGGTAACTTCTGACTTCAGTAGATTGGTCTGTGATGAACTAAAACAAAAAGTACCTCTGTGCCATTGGTAAAACGGTCGCAGGTTCACAAATCAGCAACTCTCCATCTGCCCTGACTTGGTATGTTTCTGGATCTACTTCAATGTGAGGTAGTGCATCATTCAGCTTCATATCCCGCTTACTCAATTGGCGTGTCCCAGAAACTGCAACTGCTGCCTTTTGTAAACCTAGCTGGCTGGGAATTTCTTTCTCTAAAGCTGCTTGCGAAACAAAAGTTAATGATGTGGCATGACGCGCCCCAGCAAAACTACCAAACATCGGTCGTATATACACTGGTTGCGGTGTAGGAATACTGGCGTTAGCATCGCCCATTTGTGCCCATGCAATCATTCCGCCTTTAATCACTATTTCTGGTTTCACGCCGAAAAATGCAGGACGCCACAAACATAAATCTGCTAATTTTCCCTCTTCCACTGAACCCACATATTGAGCAATTCCGTGAGCGATCGCAGGATTAATCGTATACTTAGCAACATATCTTTTTGCACGAAAGTTGTCTGCTTGTTGCTCAGTTCCTTGTGGGTTAAGAGTTCCCCGTTGTACCTTCATTTTGTGAGATGTCTGCCAGGTGCGAATTATCACTTCGCCTACCCTTCCCATTGCCTGAGAGTCGGAAGAAATCATGCTAAATGCGCCTAAGTCGTGCAAAATGTCTTCGGCAGCAATGGTTTCTCGGCGGATGCGAGATTCGGCAAAAGCGACATCTTCAGCGATCGCAGGGTCGAGGTGATGGCATACCATCAACATATCCAGGTGTTCGTCTAAGGTGTTAAGGGTGTAAGGACGTGTGGGATTGGTGGAAGATGGCAGAACATTGGCTTGGCTACAAACTTTGATGATATCTGGTGCGTGTCCCCCGCCTGCGCCTTCAGTGTGGTAGGTGTGGATGGTACGATTCTTGAAAGCGGCGATCGTATCTTCGACAAATCCGGCTTCGTTCAGAGTATCAGTATGAATCGCTACTTGCACATCATATTCATCGGCAACGCTAAGGCAAGTATCAATTGCTGCGGGTGTGGTTCCCCAGTCTTCATGTAGTTTTAACCCCATTGCACCGGCGGCTACTTGTTCTACAAGTCCTTGGGGTTGACTAGCATTACCTTTACCCAAAAATCCTAAGTTGACGGGAAAAGCATCAGCAGCTTGCAACATTCGGTAAATATTCCAAGGGCCGGGGGTGCAGGTAGTGGCATTTGTACCCGTAGCTGGGCCAGTACCACCGCCGATCATGGTGGTAATCCCGGAAGCGATCGCAACTTCAATTTGTTGGGGGCAAATAAAATGAATATGGGCATCGATACCGCCAGCAGTGAGAATCATTCCTTCACCAGCTAAGGCTTCGGTTCCGGGGCCAATAATAATATCTACATTGTCTTGAATATAAGGATTTCCGGCTTTACCAATTTTGAAAATCTTGCCATCTTTAATGCCAATATCCGCTTTGACAATACCCCACCAATCCAGAATTAAGGCATTAGTAATTACTAAATCTACAGCACCATCGGCGTTAGAAATGGGGGATTGTCCCATACCGTCTCGGATGACTTTACCACCGCCAAATTTTACTTCATCGCCGTAGGTGGTGAAATCTTGTTCAACTTCAATAAATAATTCTGTGTCTGCAAGTCGGATGCGATCGCCTACAGTTGGCCCGTAAGTTTCGGCGTAGGCGCGGCGATCCATTCTGTAACTCATATAAAATCCTTTTTTTAACGCAAAGGGACGCTGAGGGAAGCGCAGAGGTACGCGGAGGTTTTTAGAGGTTTCCGTTAATTTTGGCGTTGAAGCCGTAGACTTGGCGAGTACCAACTAGGGGGATTAGAGTTATTTCTTTTTCGTCGCCTGGTTCAAAGCGAACTGCGGTTCCGGCGGGGATATCGAGACGCATTCCTCGCGCTTGTTCTCTGTCAAAGTTTAAGGCGGTGTTGACTTCATAAAAGTGATAGTGAGAACCGACTTGTATGGGGCGATCGCCTGTATTTGACACTTGTAATTTTATAGTTGGACGACCAACATTTAGTTCAATTTCACCTTCTGGTGTGATAATTTCTCCAGGAATCATAATAAATTAAAAATTACAAAATTAACGAATTGGATTATGCACTGTTACTAACTTTGTGCCATCAGGAAAAGTAGCTTCTACCTGTACATCATGCACCATTTCAGGTATCCCTTCCATGACATCATCCCGCGTCAAGAGAGTTGTACCATAACTCATTAATTCAGCTACAGTTTGCCCATCTCTTGCACCTTCTAAAATGGCAGCAGAAATATAAGCGATCGCTTCAGGATAATTCAGTTTTAAACCCCTTGATTTCCGTCTTTCTGCTAATAAAGCAGCAGTAAAAATTAATAGCTTATCTTTTTCCTGCGGCGTAAGTTGCATTCTTATCTTCCTCTTGGCGTTCTTGGCGTCTTCTCTGCGAGACGCTGCGCGATGGCGGTTCGTTTAAACCTGCCACACTCTTGGTATACAATTACCACGATTCAAAAAACAAACTCGCAGCAACTGCCAAACATTAATAAACCAGTTCCTCACCTCAGATGTAGAAGAACCGCGATATCGACACAATAATCCATGTTGTAACCGACTAACACCCGCTTCTCCTTTGCCATGCCATAAATTTCGCGTTTTTTCGACAATTTCTGCTGAAACTGCGCCACCAACCCAAACTAGACTACCTACTATTGGTTTTCCAGCCAAGCCGTGGGGACTGTGAAAAGTTTCTTCGCTACCTCGTAACGATTGCCGATCAATCCACAAGGGAATATCTTGTTGCCAAATTTCCGTGTGCGATCGCCATTCTCCTTGCAAGAATTTTTCTCCTCTAGCACTGCGACCAAATCGGGTAATTTCCCAGCCTAACCAACTGCCCCCGGTTGCTAATTTAACCCGTAAATCTTGCCGATAAATCGCGTCGTTAAATAAAATTGTCTCTTGCGGCAACCACTCTAAACAAGCGCCAGCATCAACTTGTATCTCAATGGTTTGTCTAGCTTGTAAGCCATTACTGCGGTATATCTTGCTTGCAGCCGCCGTAGTAATTAAAGCTTGGGTTTGGGGTTGGAGATGGATGTTAGAGGATAAGCGATCGCCTCCCACCATTCCCCCAGCCGTGTGTAAAATGACGCTATGACAAACTTTTTCCCCTTCTGGATAAAATGGGCGTTGTACCTTCAGGGGCGCTTGTTGGTGATTGTAAATTAATTGGGTTTTACCCTGGCGATCGGCATAGACTAAATTAAGTTTGCCATGCCAACCTTCTGCTATTTGTGAATTGCAGGTCATTTATAAATTCAAAATTAAAGTTAAGATATCTTATATTTATTTAATGCATTCTTTGGTATTTTACCTGCAATTTATCATGATTTTCTCGCCAATATTACATAATCATCTAATGTATAGTTTGACTGATGCTTCTGACCAAAATACTGTTGCAATATTGGACTCATATACAGCTTTTTTGGTAATTTGTCTTGAGCAAACTTAGCAAATTCAGCACCGGGCAAAGATGTTCTTGAACCTGTTGAGGTTAGATACCTATACCAAACTAACTCTAATCCCAGTTCTGCTAAAAATTTCTCCACTACATTTTTTTCCTGTTCTTGGTTTTCAAATTGGTGAACATCGTAAATTTTGAATAACTTTTTATTTTGCACAATTAGCAGAATATAACCTGAATTTTTTAAGCTAGTGGCAAATATTTGCTTATAAGTATTATTAGCTTCAACCCTCTTCGCTTTATCTATAAAGAAGCAGTGGGAAATTACGATAAAGTCGAAAAAATCTTTGGGTAGATTATTCGATTGGCTTTTCCAAGTAAAAATATCAGTAGTAACAAAGCGGAAGAATGCATTTACTGGGGTTAGACGCGATTCTATATATCGTCGCCAAAACTGAAGCCCACGAAACTGGAAAGCATCTTGTTTTTCTAAAGAGTAGTAAGATATGTGCATTTGTGGGATATGAAAAAAACCGCTACTACTTTGGAGGAATAAAGCTAAACTATAAGCAACTGTTCCTGGGCCTGCTGCAATATCAAGGATATTAATCTTACTTGGTAGTAAAACATCTTGGTAAATGAGAAACCAAGCTAAATATATGCAAGATACATTATCTAAAAAATACTTCATAAAGTAGACATGAGGAGTTAGACTAAAAGGTAGTCTGGATCTTGTCCAATTTTTAAGTTATTAATATCCTCAAGACCGTCTTCTAGCTTAATAAATAACTGTTTTTCAGGAATCTTACTAAATTCTTCTTTGAGATATTCAACTAGTTTTGATTCAAAATCATCAAATATACGTTCATCAATACTAGTAGATTGCAGTTTATATTCATCGTGCTGTATTAAATTAAAAGCTTTATAAATATATTTAACAAATTCCTCATCTGGGATTAATATAAAATCATCTTTTTCCTGAGATGCTTCTGTTAATTGTTTATTTAAAGTTTCTGTTTGTCGTTTGTATTCTTGGGAATAACGTTCAAGTTGAAGTTTATCCCTAAATAGTTTTTCTAACCATGAGAATCTTGCACCTGATTTTTGAATTTCTTGCAATAATTGCGTTGAATGTCGGATATCCCCGCGTCTCAAAGATAATTTAAACTGCTGACTTCGCCACCAATTTCTGATAGGATTATTCATAACCAAATCCCTCTTTACCTTCCATAATTTCTACACTTGGAAGCCGAGAAACTAACTTTTATTTAAATTTCATATAGCTTAATTTCTCATCATCATACCACCAAGCGTATTTTTGCTTAATTTCTTCAGCTTCTTGGCGAGTTGATGCGATGATAGAACGACTCTGGCTAGCATGAAAAGTTTGAATTACAACCCTATTGGCGATGGCTAACTTGTCAATAAAAGCAGCTTCATCAGTTGGCAAAGTAGGAAGTAGAGGGGTGATAGTGATAGATATTTTAGGAACAAAACCTTTGAAATAATCAATACTTTGTTTGATTTTAGTGATAGCATTTAGTCTAGCTTTAATACTGGGCGATCGCGGTTCAAAATCTTTTCTCACTAATTCGCTCCCAGTGGAAATGCTCATATTAATTCGCAATCGCTTAAATCGTTGTAAATAATCAATATCTCTAGTAATAATTGGGCTACGAGTTTGAATCACCAAAGTTGGAGTTGGATAACCGTCAATCCCCACATCTAGCATTACCTCCAACAACCGACGAGTCAATTGATGTTTAGACTCAAGTGGTTGATAAGGATCGGTAACGCTACTCATGTATATACTAGGAGGAGTCTGGGGATTTTTTTCATACCATTTTTTTAATTCTTTCGCTAAAATCTCAGCAGCATTTTCCTTAAAAATTACCCATTTTCCCCAATTTTGGCGCATTTGAGCATTAGGGGTAAATGCAGCAGCATAGCAATAACTACAACCGTATTGACATCCCCTGTAAGGATTTAGAGTAAAATCATAATTACCAATAAAACCAGTAGCTTTTGTTAAAAGTGATTTAGCATTTTGGGCATAAACATTGACATCTCCAAATTTTTCTCGGACTAATTTGGTAGGAATGCATTCGCAATAACCTTCATATTTTGGTTGTGCCATGTGAATCCTGATATTTATTGAGAGTGAATTAACGCACCCTACTTCTTATGATTCCCATTTTTATTTTTAAATTACTTCACCAAGGTGTACGCTAGTGCGATAGACCATATAGACAAAACCACTTTCATCACGAAAGCGCTGATATAATTCTTCAAAATTATCAATAAGCTGTTCGTATGCCGAGCCTTCGCGCGGAAGGTAAGAAACACTCATTGCTCGTCCAATAAGTGCAGCTAAATCTAACTGTTGCCTATAAGTAAAATTATATTCCTGGATGTTAATAAAATGGGGAGTTACTAACAGTGGTTCTACCGACTGCATTCGAGATTCTGCCGGGTGATTATTAGATGCTTCGCGGACTATTCGGCTATATTCTGTAGTTAAGGCATCTTCTTTCTCTCGATTATTCCACACCACAGCCAAGCGTGCTGATGGTTTTAAAATGCGGTGGAATTCTAATAAAGTTGGTTCGGGATTGAACCAGTGGAAAGCTTGAAAACAAGTAACTAAATCAACTGATTTATCAGGTAGTTGGGTAAATTCTGCTGTTCCATCACGAAACTCTATCAAAGGATGTGCTTGGGCAGCTTCTCGCATCGCTGCGTTTGGTTCTATGGCGATGACATTAAACCCTCGTTCAGCTAACAATCGTGAAGCAATTCCTGTACCTGCACCAATATCTGCTGCTACGAGTTGTGAATTTTCACCTAATCCTTCCAAGATAATATCAATTGCATCTGCGGGATAGCTTGGCCGATATTTTACATAATCTTCTGCTCTGTCAGAAAACCGATTAAGTGGGTTTAAGGTATGTAAAGGGGTTGTTTCAGGATTAATTTGGCTCATGGGTTTTGATATAAAAGTAAAAATGAACCTGTTAGTTGGGCGTATTTTCAGGGAAGCATAGAACTGTAGCTCATGAAATGCGTCAATCTACCAGAAATTATGACAGCTAAAGTGATAAGCATTTGCAACCTCAAGGGTGGAGTTGGCAAAACTACCATAGTCATGGCGTTAGCAGAATATTTAGCAGGCGATACAATGTACAAAAAGCGTGTACTTGCTATTGACCTTGATCCTCAAAGTAATTTGACTAGTGCTTTAATGTCAGAAGAGGTTTGGGAAAAAGAATTTGAAAGTAAAAAATTGACATTGCCTTATTTATTTAAAGATCCTGAATATTTTTTAGAAAATGTTAAAAACGAAAATTTTATAGTTAAACACAATGTTTCAAATGTTAGAAACAGAAATTCTTTTGCCCACTTGCATCTGATACCTAGAAGCCCAAGGCTATTTGAAATCCAGGAAGAATTGCCATCAGGTTATTATTCTTTTAACTTCAAACCTGTTGAGCTTATTCGTACAATCCTCAAACCCTTATTAAATAATTATGATTATATTTTAATAGATTGCGCCCCAAATATTAACACAGTAGTTAAAAGTGCATTTCTAGCTAGCAATGCTTGTATAATCCCTTGTGTACCAAACCGAATGTCCATTCATGGATTAGATTTATTACTTGAACACATTGAAAAGTTTAATAGAGATTATGTACATAACTTAAAAACAGTTGGGACATTAATTTCTCGTTACAACCGAACTATAGCCCAAAGTGAAAATTTAAACTCTATTATTGTTAACCCTTTCTATCCACCAGTTTTTGAAACTAAAATTTTAGAAAGAGCAAGAATTGCCGAAGGGTTAGAATTAAATAATTATTTGACTTATAGACAAAAATATGATGATTCTATGGTGAAATTAACTAAAGAATTTATTCAGAGAGTAGGTAGATAATAGAAGCATCACAAATTGCAGACTTATTAAGAGCGATCGCAGAAGTTGTAGAATCTGATCCAAAACTTGCCAAAGCTGTAGAAAAATGTTTAACTAACAGTTTCAACGCTCAAAAAAGTAAAGATTCGTCCGAAGCAACACCAAAGCAATCAGATGCTAGTAAAACTCTCCAAAATGGCGATATTATCCTAACTGAATGTCGGCAAATTTTACGCAAACAGGGTGAAGAACAACTTAGATTTTACTTAACTGAGCTAGGAGAACAGGTTAGAGAATTATTAAAACACGGTCAACTTGACCCGAAACGCTCTATGCGCCGCCGGAAGGATTTGAATATTATTATTGAGCATATTATTCAAAAATTGCAAGCTCAAGATAAAAGCGGTAAACTACTTGCAGCCTCAATCTCTAAAATATGATGCAGCTTAAAAAGTAAATCATTGTTATTAATTCCTCTATTGCTGCTCTAACCAAGCTATCAAATCAGCCATTTCAGAAAAATCAAGCAGTTCCTCTCCCAATTCCTCTAACTGTTCAGCGGATAAATTACGAACCTGCTCAACTAATGATCCATCAATATCACCAAAACGCCGTTTAAGCTGACGACTAATCAATTTAAACGCTTCCTTTTGAACGATATCTTGATAAATTACAGACTCTTTCATAATATCCTCCCGTAAAAATTGCCAAACCAAATCTTTTTCAAACCTCAAAACGGTGAGAACTTCTATACAAACTGCAATATAAATAAAGTCGACAATATTTTTATACCGCGCCTCTACGATCCATTTCAAAACCATATACATAGATATCAGCAACCTTATAGCGTTTCTCTTTTTTCCGCCATTCAATAATGCCAATTTCCGCTAAAAAAGAAGCAAATTCTTCAAAATTTGCTATGTCATGTGCTGACTCTTCCCATACTGTTTGTAACTGTTCTTTAGATAAGAAGGCCAATTTCCCCTTAAGAGAATCAAAAAATTTAGCCAAATCAGGGTATTCCTCTTTAATTTCTTCACATCGCTTTTCTGATGCTTTTTTCAAACCAAATTCTAGGGATTTTCCTTGAAGTAAGCGGTCTGTACGGAATTTGCTTGATGATTGTCCCTTATAGGTTAGTTCTTGCTCTTTTGCTCCTTTAAGTAATATACTTAAACTCCGAGGGAAAGTAGTGCCACTTGAGTCTGTTAATCGTTCATAAACCCATCGAGATACATTTTTAGCTCTGTTTCCACCTCGGCGACGACTTCCCCAAAGTATTTCTAAAGCTTTATCAATCGCTTCTTCACTAGCTTGATCAATACTTTCAAAAGCAACAGGAGATATTCGGTCAACCAAATTCTTGAAATCTTCAGATTGTATTGCTTGGCGAAGTGCTAATCGGAGAAAGTCAATCCTAGTCCACTGTAAGATAATGTCCCGTCCAGTAAAATGACTTTTATTGTCGAAACTTAAATGATTCCATATATCTTCTCTCAAGAAAATTTTAAATCTAATTTCTGTTAATCTGTTAGCATCACAAGATTGAACTAATTGGAATAAGCCAGTGAGTGCTTGCTGTCTTACTCCTCCTACTTCAGGAAAATCTTCATCTAAATCATCGTAAAGAAACCACAATTTTTGAGAATTATTTTTGGCTTCTTCATTAAGAAGAATATCTATGGCATCTTTGACTATGAGCCGTAGTTCAGAGTTAATAGATAATAATAGCAAGGCTTGAGTGCATTCAGACTGCCATCTTTCTATAGGTAAATTATTAATAATTTTTTTCAGTTCACTAAACTTTGCACCTTTCTTACCTTTAGGAAAATTAAATAAATTTTCATGATGACATCTCAGCAGTAAATAAGCTCTCCAGAAAGCTTCCCATGTGCCACTATTTTGCTGCAAACTTTGATGGATGATTTGGAATTCATCACGAGATGGGCGACTTTTTTGGAATCTACCATGTGCTGATAAAAATATAGTCTTATCCAACCGTCCATGAGCTAGTTTTTGAGCAACACTTTTGTGTTTTAGAAAAAGCCAATAAAGTGCAGTTTTTCCTGTGCCTTTTCGCCCTCTAATTAGGCAGGTTGTATCGTCTAAAAATCTTTCAAAATCAGTAGTGCGCTGAAATAGTAGATTCAAATCTTGTCTTTGGTCAGCAGCATTTACTTCAGGAAATTGCAGACTTTCAATAATGTTCCACCGCTGATCTATTGTATTTAAAACATTGCTACGTTTGAGTTCATCAGTTTTTTCATCAATTAAGTTCGCAATTTTTGTGTAGTAATCTTGCATACCTTGTACAGGATAGCTATCAGCCAAAGCGATTGGCAAAAGATAAGGGACTACTAAAAGTTTTTCTATTGGAGTTTGAGAATTATCTAAATCTGGCTCATCTTCATCTGTTTCATAGTTTTCATTTGTTACTGTATTTAATCTGTTCAGCAATGAGTACCAAATTTGTTTTACTTTCGACAAACCAATCTCAGTAACATCAGGAACAGGAGAAAAAACAAAATTAATGGATAAATTTTTTACCCATTGCAGGGATTGTATTAGCAGTTCTATTCCTTGTTTATTTTGTTCGTTAGGAAAAAGAAATATAATTGCTTCGTCAGCTGCTTGAATTAATGATAAAGCTCCCCATTGATTGATTCCAGTTCTCGAATCAATTAAAATAATATCAGGTTTTAATTGTTCGTAAATTTCACGTTTGAAAACAGACCAAAGATTTTGATCTCCATCAATAATAGTAGTAGCATGAAGATCATCAACTTTGGAGACATAATCAAGATTCAGACAACCAGCAGGAACAACAAATAATCTTCCTGTGGCGTTAGAGATTTTCACTTCACCAAAAATTTCAGCAATTGAAATACTTGGTTCTACGTCTTCTGGTAAGTAGGAACGCTCATAAAAATAGTCAACTATTCCATACTTTGGTTGTGGCTTGAGGTCGAATGCTGTACTCAACCCAGGTGCTTCTAAATCTAAATCCACAGCTACGACTTTAAGACCACGCATTGCCAAAATTGAGGCAACATGGGTTAATGCAGTAGTTCGACCTACTCCTCCTTTAAAGGAATAAAAAGTTACGGTTCTGGGTAAACTGGGTTCAAGCTGGGGAAGTTGAGGTTGATTTTGCGGATTTGCTGCTTGAATTGCTAAATCTTGCCAAGTTTGTACTGAAGCTGTATTAAAAGCCTGCGGTGCTGAAAGATTTAGTGAATCTGCTTCTTGAGGCGTATATAAGGAAATAAACCCAGGAGATAAATGAGGAACTTGTGATTTAAGTAAATTAAAACTTTCTTCTTTCCTCTGAGGAATAGATAAATTAATAAAGCGATCGCTTACAATAGTCAAATTCAATAAACCTGATGTAGAAATATTTAAATCAACCCATTCTTGTGAATTATGCACATATTGGTTTGCAATTTCCTGCTTTAGCAAAACCTGCCAACTTTCCTGCATTTGACCACCTCTTTAAAGTTGAGTAGCTTGCTTTTGTAACCACCCCTTGAGACTCCGATAAGCTTTTAACCAGCGTTTATAACTTTCATCATCAGGCTCAAAGACACAATAACGCATATTTATAAAATTTTGGCTATTTGGATTTTCCACTTCAGTAAGCCATTTTTGCACTTCAGGATAATTATCAATTCTAGATTTAAGTCGATTGTGCCGCTTTAATGCTTCTGTGTAACTATGTCCCGGATTAGTAATAGTATGCCCAGGATTAGTAGAATCTGTCTTCCATTCCTGAGTTGCACCCTTTGGTAAGGTAGCAAAAATCATTGCTTTTAATAAACATTCAATGGTTACACCTCCAAAGTGCATAGCGGCTACTCTTCTTTCCGATTCCTTTCTACATAATATTTCAGTATCAAGGTGACGCTGCATAAAAGCGGCTTGGTAATCTTCCATTTCGTTATTTTCTCGTTTGAAACACCTGAATCTTGACATAAAAAAATAGCCGCCTCCACAAGGGAAGCAGCTATTTTTACAAACAGGGGATTACAAAGTATTAGTAATCGAAGTCGCCGCCACCAGCACCAGCGCCAGCAGGAGCGCTATCTTTAGGTTCAGGCTTGTCAACTATAATACATTCGGTTGTCAACACCATACCAGCGATGGAAGCAGCGTTTTGCAGAGCAGAACGAGTCACTTTCGCAGGGTCAACAATACCAGCAGCCAACAAATCGACGAATTCGTTTGTTGCAGCGTTGTAGCCAACGTTGAATTCTTTCTCTTTGACGCGTTCAGCGATCACAGCACCATTCTGACCGGCGTTTTCAGCAATCCGCTTCAGAGGTGCAGGTAAGGCACGAACGACAATCAACGCACCAATCAACTCTTCATCCTTAAGATTGCTCTTTGCCCAAACTTCCAATTCAGGAGCAAGGTGAGCCAGAGTTGTACCACCACCAGGAACGATACCTTCTTCCACAGCAGCTTTGGTAGCGTTGATAGCGTCTTCTAGGCGCAACTTCTTGTCTTTCATTTCGGTTTCGGTTGCTGCACCCACTTTCACTACAGCAACACCACCAGAGAGTTTAGCAAGACGCTCTTGTAATTTCTCTTTGTCGTAAGAAGATTCGGTTTCATCGATTTGACGACGAATCTGTTCGACACGAGCCTTAACAGCAGCTTCGTTACCTTCGGCAACAATTGTGGTGCTGTCCTTGGTAATGGTGATCCGGCGAGCTTTACCCAGGCTATCCAGCTTGGTGTTATCTAGCTTCAGACCAGCATCTTCGGTAATTAGTTGACCACCAGTTAAAACAGCGATGTCTTCTAGTAGTGCTTTGCGGCGATCGCCAAAGCCAGGAGCCTTAACAGCAGCCACGTTCAGTACACCGCGCAAACGGTTTACTACCAAGGTTGCCAAAGCTTCTTTTTCAATATCTTCGGCGATAATCACCAAAGGACGACCAGCACGAGCTACTTGCTCTAACACTGGTACGAGGTCTTGTACCAAAGCGATTTTCTTATCGGTCAGCAGTATGAAAGGCTCATCAAAAACCGCTTCCATCCGCTCAGGGTCGGTAGCGAAATAAGGAGAGATGTAGCCTTTGTCAAAGCGCATCCCTTCAGTGATTTCCAACTCGGTGAACATAGATTTCCCTTCTTCTAGGGAAATTACGCCTTCCTTACCCACCTTGTCCATTGCTTGGGCAATCATCTGACCGACTTCTTCGTCATTACCAGCTGAGATTGCACCAACTTGGGCAATGGCTTTGGAATCTTCCACTGGACGGGCGTGTTCTTTGATTTTGTCTACCAAAAAGGCAGTAGCTTTATCAATACCACGCTTCAGCGAAATTGCGTTAGCACCAGCTGCAACGTTCCGCAAGCCTTCTTTGACGATCGCATGAGCTAAAACGGTAGCAGTGGTTGTGCCATCGCCCGCAGCATCATTGGTCTTAGAAGCAGCTTGACGAATCAGAGCTACGCCAGTGTTTTCAATGTGGTCTTCTAATTCGATTTCTTTGGCGATCGTTACACCGTCATTAACAATTTGCGGTGCGCCAAATTTCTTTTCTAGGACTACGTTACGACCTTTGGGGCCAAGGGTAACAGCTACAGCCTCAGCCAGGATGTCAATGCCTCGTTCCAAGGCGCGACGGGCGTTTTCGTTGTAGATAATGCGCTTTGCCATAATTATTCTTAGTTGTCCTTTGTCATTTGTCTTTTGTTCTTCGTCATTTGTCATTTGTCCTTTGTCATTGGCTAATGACTAATGACCAATGACTAATGACCACTAGATAACAACTGCTAAAATATCTTTTTCAGAAAGCAGTACATATTCTTCAGTGCCGAGCTTGATGTCAGTACCAGCGTACTTAGAGTACAGCACCTTATCGCCGACTTTAATTTCCAATTCCTGACGGTTTCCATCGTCATTACGCTTGCCAGGACCAAGGGCCACTACTTCCCCTACTTGGGGCTTTTCCTTGGCGGTATCGGGCAAATACAGACCACCAGCGGTCTTTTCCTCAGAGGCGCTCACTTTTACGAAAACGCGATCGCCTAAAGGTTTAACTGTAGAAACGCTTAGAGATAAAGCAGCCATAATTATTTTCTCCAGAGTTTAGCACTCTCAACTCCTGAGTGCTAATTTACCGAAAAGTGGCGTCCAATGGCAAGAATGCCTTGAGTACGGGTTCCCGAACTAGAAGGTCATAGATGTACTTAAGTATAAATGCTTAATTGTTTATACCTTGCGGGTTTTGTTCTGTAAGTTACGAAGAGAGTAGGGAGTGGAGAATTAAGAGTTATGAAAATTCTTCCCTATTCCCCACTCCCCAGTCAACCCAGTCAACTTTGATTTGCAAAGCTTGCAAATTGTTATAGAACTGTAATCAGGGAGCCGCTCGATCAGTAACAATACAGTGACAGCGATCCAGTCCAGCCATCAAATTCCCAAAACCACTAAGTCCCTGGAACATAAGATCCTGAGTAATTGTGTAGAAAGTTTAGGACTTGCAAAAATTCAGCGACACATTTTTATTTGCGCTGACCAGACAATTGCTGCTCAAAACGAGCTAGTCTGGAATTCTGGGATTACTTAAAAAAGCGACTTAAAGATTTAAAACTCGATGAGCCGCACTAAAGTCATTCTATTTGCGTCTATAAAACTAAAGCCAATTGCTTGCGTGTTTCTTCTTCTAGACCCATAATGGTGGTTTACCCTGATGGTGTCTGGTATCGCCAAGCAAACCTGGAAGTTACCCTGCGGATTATCCGAGAACACTGAATAGGCAATAAGGTGGTAGGAGAATATGCGTTTTCAATCCATCTTTTGCCAGAAACTTCCCTAGTTTCTTGTGAACACCTCATAGAGGCTTAACAACCAAAAGATATGGTATGGCAGTAAGCTTTAAGAAAGTGCGGGTTGGTTTTGAGGTAGGGTCATCTTTAAGCCAATACTTACTTGTGAGTCCGAAAGATTATTATTTAATCAGTGTTTTTTACCCCGCCCCTTTCAAAGCGATATATAATAGCGCATTATAGATACTACTGCTATACGTATCGTTGCTGGACTTTTGCTATCGAGCTACTAGTCTATTGAAAGTGCTCGGCATTTTTGAGACTTCGAGACAGCAAAGGCAAGTTAAGTAGGAAAAAGGACAACATCTCGAATAACCCACCATAGAGGATAAATATTCAAGACTTTGATGGACCGAAGCGCGACAAGTGCCACTGCTATGAAAGAGCCCAGCATGAAAGATCACAAACGACTTCTATTGATTGATGATGACCCTAACCTCATCTTGCTGGTGAAGGATTACTTAGAATTCCGGGGATATGAAGTCATCACCGCTGAGAATGGACGTGAAGCTCTGGAAATTTTAGAGCAAGATGTTCCAGACATGATCATCTGCGATGTGATGATGCCGGAAATGGACGGATATACTTTTGTGGAACAAGTCCGGCAAAACGAACGCACCAGCTGGATTCCGGTTCTTTTCCTTTCAGCTAAGGGACAAAGTGCAGACCGAGTTAAAGGTCTAAACAAAGGTGCTGATGTTTATATGGTCAAGCCCTTTGAACCAGAAGAACTCGTAGCGCAAGTTGAATCCTCGCTGAAACAAACTATCCGTTGGAAAGAACACCAAGCAAAAGGAGGCGAAAACGGTTCCCGTATCCAGGTTCCCTTCGATGTACAATTAACCCCAACCGAACTGAAAGTAGTTCAGTTTGTTGCTAGGGGTTTAGCTAACCGTGAAATTGCTGAAGAACTCAATGTTAGTCAGCGCACGGTTGAAAGCCATGTGTCCAATATGTTGGGCAAAACCAATCTCCACAACCGCACTGAACTAGCGCGGTGGGCGATTGAAAATCAAATGGCCTAAAATCAGTAACGAGTGCTGAGTCCTGAGTGCTGAGTGTTTTTGACTCAGCACTCGTAACTCAGGACTCAGCACTCAATTTACCAACCATCTTCTTCAGGGCTGGATTGGTGCAAAACTTCTAAATCCAGTTCATCCAGGTAAGTCAAGGCACTTTCAATCTGGGAAACAGTGCCCCGTAGTTCCAGATCGAAGCAGCTATATTGTGGCACGTTTGCGCTTACCTGAGCATCAGCAATAATAACTGTGATACCGTAGTGAGAAACCAGTCGTGAAATGACTGGCTCCTCATGCAAGTCTTTAGGAATACGAACCTGGATGCGAGTTTGGGTGCGTCTATTATCTAAAATATCAGTATTAGATTTTACTTGTTTATTGGGAATTGCCATTCTAGCTTCCTACTCGACTTCTGGGATGAGGGTTTTGCTTTGCACGATTTCTTTTAACACTAGCGTCACTTATCCCACGCAGGCAAGCAAGAAAGTATTTACCTTGGCAAACCATTAATATAGATGTAGTAAATGTGAAGAATTGCTCATAATTCGGTAGTTACAAGGTTAATTGTTATTCTATAGTGCTTTTCGAGCAGATTTAATATAGCTAATCTGTAGGGTTACAACAATTGTTGTAACCCTAATTTATTGTGTATGGAATTTAATACTGAAGTTACAAGTGCTATATATGTTACTTTGTCAAAGTTTTAGGGAATTCTATTAATAGAAACTTATAGATTTAGCCCTCTGTTTAGATATCAATAAAAATCGATTTTTTAGGATATTTACTTCTGTGTAATGACCTATTGTATAAATCCCTATTGCCCAAAACCTGTTGACGCAGTGAATGCAAACAACCTTATTTGCCGTAACTGTGGGTCAGAAATATTGTTGCAAGGTCGCTATCGGGTACTCAAACAACTAGGACAAGGTGGCTTTGGTAACACTTTTGAAGTTGACGAATGTGGGAAAACTAAAGTTTTAAAAGTGCTGACTGAGAATAACCCCAAAACCATTGAACTGTTTCAACAGGAAGCAAAGGTTTTGAGTCAGCTAAACAGTGCGGGTATTCCCAAGGTAGAACCAAATGGTTATTTTACTGTTTTAGCTAAAAATAGCTCTGTACCATTGCACTGTTTAGCGATGGAGAAAATTGAAGGCGTAAATTTAGAGCAGTGGATGGAATTTCGTAATTATCAACGTCTTTCTGAAGCTCAAGCTCTCAATTGGCTAAAACAACTTGTAGAAATTCTCGCTTTAGTACACGCTCATAAATATTTTCACCGTGATATTAAGCCTCAGAATATCATGCTGCGACCAAGTGGGCAGCTTGTCTTAATTGATTTTGGTGCAGTTCGACAAGTCACGACAACCATTTTGGCGGGAAATTCCCATACCAGAATTATTTCACAAGGCTATTCACCGCCAGAGCAACAAAACGGTTATTCGGTACAGCAGTCAGACTTTTTTGCATTGGGACGGACTTTTATTTTTCTGCTCACAGGTAAGGAACCCCAGGATAAAGAAATTTATGACCCTCTGACTAACGAGTTGCACTGGCGAAAATCTGCACTCAATATTTCTCCGCTTTTGGCAGATTTAATCGACCATTTGATGGCTCCTACTGCAAATCATCGTCCTCAAAATACGCAAGTAATTTTGCATAAATTGAATGAAATTGAAAAAGCGTTACAAATGCCTAGAATACTATGGCAACAAACGAAAATTAAATCAAGTAATGGGTCTAAATCTGCTGCATCATCTAGTTCTGTTGCTACTGTATCAGTCGGTGGAGCTAAATCAGTCAATGCGCCTTCTAGGCAGACTCAGAAAAGCCAAAAACTTTGGCAAGTTCTCATCGGTTTAGGACTGGGATGTTTTGCTGTTGTTATTGCGGCTATTAATCAACCAAACACCAAAAATCCGGTTTCTGTTTCTCCTGTAGAAAATGTTCCGGTAGCTATTCCTAATCCAGTTAACCAAATTCCTGAAATTCCATTAACTGTTAACTCTCAACCTAAAATAAGTCCTTTAACTTTGCCTACATCTGACAAAGGAGAAACCGAACAATCTCAAATAGGGGAGATAGAAAAACAAAAACTTCAGGCTGCTTTAAAAGCCGAGGAAGAAAGACAAGCGGCTATTAGAAAAGAAGCTGCTGTTAGAACAGCAAGAGAGCAGTTAGAAGCTGTGATAAGGGAAAAAAGAGAAATGAGGCAAAGAAGAGAACAGTTAAATGCTGATATAAGGAAAAGGGCTTTAATAACACAAAAAAGGCAACAAGCCGATAAACAGCAACAGACAAAAATTAGCCTTGAAAAAGCTAAACAAGTTTACTTGCAAACTAAGGAGCAGCCAAAAACAACTGTAACAGCCTTAGATAAACGGCAATTAATACCTAAGCAACAAGTTTCAACAAAACAACCAAACAATGCAGTAAATACAAACGATGATGGGGCTAATATCCCTAAACCTTGGGAATCTACATATCCCATACCTAAAGCTTCCGATGAATTAGAACAAGTAATAAGAGAGGGAAATCAATGATAAATTTCACAGTTAAAAGCTTAATTACTTTGCTGGTAACTAGCTCGGCTTTGTTGTTAACACCAATGAGAAGTGATGCACAGGTTGATATGAAAGTACTTAGCCAAGTTGCTGAAGCTGCCAGAAAGATACATTTTCACCTGATTATTACAAAAAAATAAATTTTTCACGCATCAAATCAAATGGATATAAAGTTTCATTTTGCATTGATTATAGATATCACTACTTATTAATTTTATCTAAGTTTCCTTGGTTAGCCTCTTCAGGAGAATTAGTTGATGGATATCCTGCTTCTGTAGCTGCTGCAAGCCTAGCATTTTATAATGGATATAATAGTGTGGATGAGAGTAATATTCCTGATATAAAGTTATTAGATTGTCTTGCTAGTCAAGATGCATCTAGTAAAGAGTGTGATGAAACAATGTTAAAATCTATTGCTAGAGATAGCGCAATATCTTCTTGTCAAGATGTAGATTCTAGGCATTTTAATGGGGATTGCTATTTGGTGTACGTATGCCCTTCATGTGTTATTTCTCATAACGAAATTAGTTCAAGGAGAATGATATTAAATGCTTTTATAAAATGGTTTATAGCCCTGGACAATAAACAAAGAAGGGAGATAATCTCTGTGTTAAGAGATGAAAATGAAAGTAAACACTTAAGTGGACAAATTTTGGAAGAAGCATTTACAGCCGCACTAAAGTATGAAGAAGTAAAGCAACGTGTTGATGAGCAGGAACAAGAGCGGCGTAGACAAGAGTTACTTGGTAATTAGGTGGTGTTTAAAACAGTGAGGTAGTAACATAATATTGGGTTTCCCTACCTCAGTCCAACACCAAAAAATTTAATTTGTCTCATAAATACTCGATACCCTTACTTTAAGGTTGCCATGTATGACAATATCTGTAAATTTATTGCCGAAAACTTCAAAGATGACTTGGCAACTTGGTTACTAGGTTCACCGATTAAATTAACAGAACTTAGCCCTACTGAATTATCATCTGAACCAATTCGCGCCGATTCATTAATTTTATTGCAATCTGATGATTTAGTTCTACATACCGAATTTCAAACCGACCCTGATGAAGATATCCCCTTTCGGATGTTAGATTATCGAGTTAGGGTTTATCGCCGCTTTCCTAACAAAGAAATGCGTCAAATAGTAATCTATTTGAGAAAAACCAGTTCAGAATTAGTCAGTGAAAACAGTTTTAGATTAAACAACACTTACCATCAGTTTGGAGTAATACGTCTGTGGGAACAACCAACAGACAGGTTTATGAGTATTCCAGGTCTATTACCCTTTGCCGTGCTAAGTCAAACAAACGATCCTACAATGGTATTAACCCAAGTAGCCAAAGCAGTTGAAGCAATTAGCGCTCGCCAGCTACAAAGAAATATAGCTGCTGCCAGTGGCATTTTAGCAGGTCTGGTGTTAAAGAAAGATGTAATTAGCAAGATTTTAAGGAGTGAGATTATGCGCGAATCAGTCATTTATCAACAGATCCTAGAAGAAGGCGAAGCGAAAGGTAAAGCAGAAGGTAAAGCAGAAACAACAAGAAAGTTGGCTTTAAATTTGTTGCGAATTGGCATGAGTTTAGAACAAATTGCTCAAGTTACTGAATTATCTATTGAGCAAGTTCAAGTTTTACAAGAGGAGATTCAAAATCCTTAATTTTAATTAATCGCTTTATAAAAGTACGTGCCTATACAAGCAAAACCCGCATTAGCGGGTTTCAAAGTTTTTATAAGTCCGTGCAGACGCGATTTCTAATCGCCTGATTAAAATTCTCCAACTAAAATTCAGCACTTTGTGGTGTACGCGGAAAGGGAATCACATCACGAATATTTCCCATACCAGTCATAAATTGCACGAGTCGTTCAAAACCCAACCCAAAACCAGCGTGTGGAACAGTACCATAACGACGCAAATCAAGATACCACCACAAGTCTTCTGGGTTTAATCCTTGCGCTAACACGCGGACTTCTAATACTTCTAAACGTTCTTCGCGCTGGGAACCACCGACAATTTCGCCAATTTTGGGTGCGAGAATATCCATTGCGCGGACGGTTTTTTCATCGTCGTTCAAGCGCATATAAAAAGCTTTGATTTGCGCTGGATAATCTGTAACGATCGCAGGCTTTTTAAATAATTGTTCAGCTAGATAGCGTTCGTGTTCTGATTGTAAATCTAAACCCCAACTTACAGGATATTCAAATTTAACATCAGCTTTTTCTAAAAGTTTGATAGCTTCTGTATAAGTTAAGCGTTCAAACTGATTATTAATAATATTCTCGGCTGTTGCCAATACAGATTTATCAATGCGTTCATTGAAAAATTCCATATCTTCTGGGCAAGTTTCCAACACATATTTAAAAATGTGTTTGAGAAACGCCTCTGCTAAATCCATATCGCCTTCTAGATCACAAAAAGCCATTTCTGGCTCAACCATCCAAAACTCTGCTAGGTGGCGCGAGGTGTTGGAATTTTCTGCACGGAAGGTAGGCCCAAAAGTGTAGACGTTACTAAACGCCATCGCCATCACTTCCGCTTCCAACTGGCCGCTAACTGTTAAATATGTGGGTTTAGCAAAAAAGTCTTGGCTGTAATCTACTGCTTGATTATCTGTGCGGGGAATATTCTTTAAATCTAAACTGGTAACGCTAAATAGTTCACCTGCGCCTTCGCAGTCGCTAGCAGTGATGATGGGTGTGTGTACCCACAAAAAGCCTCTTTGTTGGAAAAATTGGTGAATTGCTGTCGAACAAGCATTTCTGACGCGAAAAACTGCGCCAAAAGAATTAGTGCGCGATCGCAAATGTCCAATGGTTCGCAGAAACTCAAAGGAATGGCGTTTCTTTTGCAGGGGATATGTATCGGGATCAGCTTCGCCGTAAACTTTCACTGTCTCGGCTTTTAACTCAATCCTCTGTCCTTTACCGAGAGAAGCCACTAGTACCCCTGTAGCCTCAACAGCAGCACCCGTATTCAATTTTTTTAATATAGCTTCATAATCTGGCAAATCCTGATTAATGACGACTTGCAAATTAGCTAGCGATGAGCCGTCATTGACTTCGATAAAAGCAAATCCTTTTGACTCACGTTTTGTCCTCACCCAGCCTTGCACTTGGAGAGACTCATCAGGTTGGCCACTTCGCAATATTTCTGCAATCCGTCGATTTACCATATTTATCCAGCATAAGACTTTAATATCCAGCCTATGATAACGCCCATTCCACCAAAGCGGACTACTTGCCAGAAAGGTTTTTTGAGACTACGCCAAGAAAATAACTGGCTTTCTAAGTTTAGTTCTAGCATTTCCAACTGCCGTTGAATTTGCCGTAACTCTGCTTTGATTTCTGGTGTCTGAGATTTATTGTGCTTTAATTTATCGCGGCGCTGTTGCCATTGTGCCTGTTGTTGGCGATCGCGTTGCACTTGATCGTAACGTTCTTTTAAGGATAGGAGCGATCGCTCTACTTCCTCTAATTCTTGCTCAAAATCTGGTTCTGGATTTTCTGCTGACGACTGTGATTGTTTTGGCGGCTTCATGTACAAGTAGTAAACTAAGATTAAAGGCGAGTCTGCCAATAGTCAAAATTAAAACTATGAGTTTTGACTTAGCACTCAACACTGGCTCAACGCCCCGCTAACAGCACTCAGCACTCATAATTATGTCTCAATCTACTCAGCTGCCTAAAACCAGTCAACTGAATGAACTTAGTACTCTGGAACTAGCTCAAGCCCTTATGGAAAGGTTAACTATTTCCCCTAACGATTGGCATCGCCTCAAGTCTAACCGCAATTCCCGCGCTAATGAACAAGTGGCAGCAGCAATCGTGTATCTTTTAAAGAATCAGCCAGAAGAAGCTCAAGCTAGATTACAACAGGCAGTTGGTTGGTTAGATCGCTCTATTTCTGCGCCTCCTTGTCCAACTCACGGAAAAAGTTAGGAGTTATGAATTATTATTCAACTCCTAACTTTTAACTTCTAACTCCTAAATACATCATCGCCGCAGAGATAATCCCCGGCGATTTTCCATTTGTTTACAAAGCCTCAATTCTGTGCCTTTACGGTTCCACTCTACCTGATCAAAAATTTGATGCAGAAGACATAAACCACGACCATTTTCTGACTCATCTGGTGGAAGATAATCTGTTGGTTCTTCATTACTAGTAGATGAAGGAGTAAAGCCACTACCTTGGTCTGAGATGATCCACCAATATTGATTATCTATTACGGAAAAACGAACTACAACTGTTTTACTCGGATCAAGATTATTACCATGTTTAGCTGCATTTACTAGGGCTTCTTGAAGTCCTAGCCGCAGTTCTGCTTGTAATCTTGCTGGAATTTCTGCCAACAATAAGTCTAAGATGGGACAAAGGTAGAGGGTTGAGGCAAAACTAATAGTGCCCCAATAACGTCCAACTGGACGGAGTGAAATAGTAATCACAAGAGAAACCCCATAGCTTTCAGTTAGCTAGACATCAGTTTGCTATTACAGTCACCCTGATAAAACTTGAGGTGGTCATGCTGCCTTCAAACTTGCGTCTTTAAAACTAAATTTTGAAAATGCTAGGGAGCATGGCTCTATAACTATGAATTGGGATTGTTTACCTATATATCGGCTGGAATAAGTTTGATAATAAACTCAGCAAATTAAGAATATGCTGTTAATTTTAGAGAGTATTGGCATACTCTAGTTAGTTGCCGATTTATAATTTACGCAATCCTCTTCATGTTTTTAAGAACCTATGCAACTTGAATTTATTTAAACAAAATGAATTTTTATTTTTGGCTTAATTCAATTTTAGCATCTTTAGTATGCACTAGACTAAAATTTTCAAATTTCAGTTTTTTTGAAGGAATTACTACCCTTGTCAAAATGTGATAGCACAAGAAAGGCGGCAGTTTCAACATGAGCAGTTTGAGGAAAAAAATCAGCAGGTTGTACCCGTGTGATGGTATATTGCCCATCTTGACAAAGCAATTTCAGGTCGCGGGCGAGGGTAGCTACTTTACAGCTGACGTAAACGATCCGAGATGGTTTCAATTGCCGTAAAGTATCTATGACTGCGCGATCGCACCCCTTACGTGGCGGATCGAGTATTACTACTTCTGGTATTGTGCCCATTTGGGGAAGCAATTTTTCTACTGCCCCGACTTGGAATGTCGCATTATCAATTCCGTTGCGGTGGGCATTCAAAATTGCTTGTTCTACTGCTGCTGCTTGCACTTCTAATCCTGTAGCAATACGTACTTTTTTGGCGAGGGGTAAAGTTAAAGTCCCTATACCACAATAGGCATCAACTAGGAACTCATGCCCTTGAAGATTGAGTTCTGATTGAATTACCTGTAATAGTGCCTCTGCTGTTTCGGTATACACTTGGAAAAATGTATCTGGGCGTACTTGAAATTCCAGTCCAGCAAAATTTTCCCGCAGGTGGGGTACTCCAGCGATGCAACGGGTTTCTGATCCAAAGATAGCATTTGTGCGATCGCTATTGCGGTTGAGCGACACTCCCACTAACTGCGGATAGCGCTTTAACCATTCCTGGGCTTGGGTTTCAATTCCTGATAAATTCCAGTCCTTCACCACCAAAGTCAGCAACATTTCTCCAGTGTGTCGGCCAATGCGTAAACCGAGATGGCGAATTTTTCCTTGGTGGCACTGTTCGTCGTAAATTTGCCAACCTTGCTGTTGAATATCCTGCTTAACTTCGGCAAGTAAGGGATTTAATCGCGCATCTTGAACTGGACATTGATTTAAATTAATTAATTGGTGACTACCTTTTTGATAGTAACCAGCCTGTACTTGTCCTGTTGCCGATAGCGAGAGAGGATATGTAGATTTGTTACGGTAGCCGAAAGCGGAAGGGGCAGCAAGTACCGGATCTACTGGTGGTTGAATAAAACCGCCAATGCGCTCTATTGCTTGGATAACTTGATTTTGCTTGGCTACTAGCTGGTAATCATAATTAATATGCTGCCACTGGCAACCACCGCACTTATCCGCCACAATGCAACTAGGTCGTATACGGTGGGGGGATGCCTCCAATAGCTGTTGGAGCTTACCGTGGGCGTATTTAGGTTTAACATGTACTAAGCGGACAATGGCGCGATCGCCTGGGACAGTATCTGGGACAAACACTACACGTTCATCAGCGCGTCCCACACCATCGCCTGTATCACTCAGGTTAGCGATCGTCACTTCAATTAATTCACCCTGTTGCCAAATTATTTTAGTCATTTGTCGTTTGTCATTTGTCATTTGTTATTGGGCATGGGGCATTAGGAAAACACTTTTTTTATCCCCACTCCCCAGTCCTCACTCCCCCAAACAGATAAATTCAATACATAAGTAGCTCCGATCCCTTCACTTGTGTACCTCCAACTCGCTAAACTAACAGATAATATTTCAGGTGATTTCAATCATCATGACTGTAATTAGCCAAGTTATTCTCAAAGCCGACGACGAACTGCGTTATCCCAGCAGTGGCGAACTTAAAAATATCAAAGACTTTTTGCAAACCGGTGTACAACGGACGCGGATTGCGGCTACCTTAGCTGAAAACGAAAAGAAGATAGTTCAAGAAGCAACCAAACAACTTTGGCAGAAGCGTCCTGACTTTATCTCCCCTGGAGGTAATGCTTACGGTGAACGCCAACGCTCTCTATGTATCCGTGATTTTGGCTGGTACTTACGCCTAATTACTTATGGTGTACTTGCCGGTGACAAAGAGCCAATTGAAAAAATCGGTTTGATTGGTGTCCGGGAAATGTATAATTCATTGGGCGTTCCCGTGCCTGGAATGGTAGAAGCGATCAATTCCCTCAAAACAGCCTCTCTTAGCTTACTGAGTGCGGAAGACGCTGCCGAAGCAGCACCTTACTTTGATTACATCATTCAAGCGATGTCTTAATACAAAGTGTGTGCTGGTTCTAGGAATATAGTTTCGGTCTACTAGAGTGAGTGCAAAATATTAGCACTCGATAGGCATAAGATCCCCAATTTGATCATACCTTCCCCACATTTGGTAGTGGCTGTGGCAAAATCTCTGTCAAGTTACCAACCAGTTGTGGGGAAATTTTATGGGTATGGGGCAAAACAGTTCCGTTAGAGGTAGCGGGGCGTTTAGCCCGTTCCGAGTTCCGAGTTGAAATTTTCCCTACTCAGCACTCATTACTCAGGACTCTTGAGGGGCATTGCTCAAAAGACAAGGACAACAATATAGATACAAAAAACCGACAGTCCTTGATTAAGGCTGTCGGCTATTAAGTGTGTTCCCTATTAATGACTCGGCTAGAGTTCAGTTGTCATTAATTATGCCTAGTTAGCGAGATGAACGAGACGATCCTAATCATCGATATGTGTGATTCTCGTCACTTGATTGTTACATCTAAACTGCATATACCCGAATAATCTCTGAGTAAGACTAGACTCACGTAAGTAAAGGAGCTAGAAATTTCACCAACATTAAAAAATAAAGTTATCTTTAAAGACTAAAGCATTTGGTGTGCTAATGATCTTCATCTTGTCTAGTTCATGGTCGGAATAATCCTGTTGAGTGCATTCTGGGGTTTTACTACCCCTCCATCCAAGAAACAAGTTTGCTTGTAATAAAGGCTGCACGGCATCTACTGCCAATATTTACCAAGATGAAAATACAGGTATTTAGTTAAAGTTTAATTGAAGAGCGATCGCGCTTAAATTTACACAAAATTAGAAATGCGTAGCTTGCCGTCTTAGGCATGGCGCTTTGCAGCATAAATTAGCATCCCAAAATACTTTTAACGCCATTCACCAACATAGCTACTAATTGAACTGATGCGGTGGCTGCATAAATTGTATTCAACATTGCTCCTACTGCTGCTGATATTGTCTCCATACTAGCTCCTGCTATAAGCATTGTTATTACTGTGCTTGAAATAGAAATAATTCCAGTAGCAGCTATACCCGAACCAGCTAAAATTGCGTCAACTATAGCAATAACAAATAGTTTATTCCAATGGATTAGGACTGTGAAAAACCTGAATAAAGATTATAGGAAAATGAATTTTCCTACTTCAATAATGTTGCATTTAGTTAATCTTAATTTTACAAACAAGCCTTTATTTGTAATAATAGTAAGATTACTCAAATTATCCCTATTCAGCTTAATTGACTATAAAATTAAGTGTTTTTGCAGTTGCCTTGATTGAGTAAATCACAATAGCGCGAGAAGCTAGATTTAGGGGCAAAACTGATTCACAACTGGCAACGAACCTAGCTTGGGGTAACGATGGCAACAGAACAAAAGCACAGCACTTATTTATCAGAAGCCGAAAGTCTGTTACGTCAACTTCCTTCTGAGAAGTTGCGAGTAGCAGTTGCAATTATTGCTTATTTACAAAAAACAGAAGAAAGCGAAGCAACTGAGAAACTATTATTAAATATTCCTGATTTTGGCGAATTTTTCCGCGAAATTGAACAAAGTAAAGACAAATTAGAAAATACTCCCTCAAATCAGATTGCCTCAGATGAAGAGGTATGGCAGGCTTATTTGGCTTCTAAACAGAAATGGCAGGAGGTTTACCGTCGCCTTGCAAACTCCTAGATTTCTTTCTATTTCTCAAGTCCTAGACATTCACCAAGATGAGATAAACAGCTTTGGTACAACCTCAAGCTACTTTTGGCGGCGAACTACTCCATCCTACAATTCACGAGCAAGCAGCAGCATACCTGTACCATTTGGCGATGAACCATCCGTTTATTGATGGCAACAAACGCACTGCATTTGCGGTTATGGATACCTTCATAACCTTAAACGGCTACAGTTTGAACTTATCCCAAGAGCAAGTTTACAACTTGGTGATTCAAGTAGTTCAGAAAGAAATATCCAAAGAAGAATTATCTACATTTCTGGAACTGCACTTACAGGGCAAGTAAATCGATAGAATAATGCTCTGTCCCCCCAGAGTGCATTACTTCCATGACTGCAACCTCAAAACCAGCCTTTTCCCCCCAAGAAATTGCTGCTGAAGGTCTTAAACCAGAAGAATACGCAGAAATTGTCCGTCGGCTAGGCCGTCATCCCAACAAAGCTGAACTGGGAATGTTTGGCGTGATGTGGTCAGAGCATTGCTGTTATAAAAATTCTCGACCTCTACTCAAACAATTTCCCACCGAGGGTCCCCGCATCCTCGTGGGCCCTGGTGAAAATGCTGGTGTTGTAGACTTGGGTGATGGACTCCAACTAGCTTTTAAAATTGAATCCCACAACCACCCCTCAGCGGTCGAACCCTTTCAAGGAGCTGCAACGGGAGTCGGAGGTATTCTCAGAGATATTTTTACAATGGGTGCGCGTCCCATTGCTCTATTAAACTCACTGCGCTTCGGTTCCTTAGAAGATGCCAAAACTCAAAGGCTGTTCCAAGGCGTAGTGGCGGGAATTTCACATTATGGTAATTGTGTGGGAGTACCCACCGTTGGCGGTGAAGTTTACTTTGACTCTGCTTATTCTGGAAATCCTCTAGTGAACGTTATGGCACTAGGGTTGATGGAAACCTCAGAAATCGTCAAATCTGGAGCATCTGGCTTAGGCAATCCCGTGCTGTATGTTGGTTCCACCACTGGGCGTGATGGTATGGGAGGCGCGAGTTTTGCTAGTGCAGAATTGAGCGATCAATCCATAGACGATCGCCCTGCTGTGCAAGTGGGCGATCCCTTTTTGGAAAAGTCGTTAATTGAAGCTTGTCTGGAGGCGTTTAAGACGGGTGCAGTTGTTGCCGCCCAAGATATGGGAGCAGCGGGAATCACCTGTTCTACCTCAGAGATGGCGGCAAAAGGCGGTGTGGGAATTGAACTAGATTTAGATAAGATTCCCGTCAGAGAAACGGGGATGGTTCCCTATGAATATCTGCTTTCGGAATCTCAAGAACGAATGCTGTTTGTTGCTCATAAAGGGCGTGAGCAAGAATTAATCGACATTTTTCACCGTTGGGGACTTCAAGCCGTTGTTGCTGGTACAGTCATCGCTGAACCTATTGTGCGGATTCTCTTTCAGGGTGAAGTAGCAGCAGAAATTCCCGCTGAGGCTTTGGCGGAGAATACGCCACTATATAATCGGGAGTTATTGGCAGAAGCACCAGAATATGCACGTCAAGCTTGGGAATGGACTCCTGATTCCCTACCTCCTTCTACAACTGCTGGAATAGAACTTCTAGGAGGGCTGCAAAGTTGGAATGATATTCTCTTAACTTTGCTTGATACACCCACGATCGCTTCTAAAAATTGGGTATATCGTCAGTATGACCATCAAGTACAAAATAATACAGTCATGCTGCCAGGTGGTGCAGATGCGGCTGTTATCCGTTTGCGCCCCCTGGAAGAGGACAAGGGGACAAGGGGACAAGGAGGACAAGGAGACAAGGAAACCCTCAATGCCCAACGCGGTGTTGCTGCCACGGTAGATTGCAATCCTCGTTATGTTTATCTTGACCCTTACGAAGGAGCTAAGGCAGTGGTGGCAGAAGCTGCACGCAATCTTAGCTGTGTAGGTGCTGAACCTCTGGCGGTGACGGATAATCTAAATTTTGGCTCTCCAGAAAAACCCATTGGTTACTGGCAATTGGCAGAAGCTTGTCGCGGTTTGGCGGAAGGTTGCCGAGAATTGGCGACACCAGTCACAGGTGGTAATGTCTCTTTGTACAATGAAACTCTTGATTCTCAAGGCATCCCACAACCTATTTATCCCACTCCTGTTGTCGGTATGGTGGGCTTAATTCCTGATATAACCAAAATTTGTGGTCAAGGTTGGCAAGCATCCGGCGATGTGATTTATCTTCTCGGATTGCCTCTGACATCTCAAATCAGTTTGGGAGCATCTGAATATTTAGCCACTATCCACGGGACTGTTGCCGGAAAACCACCACGGGTAGATTTTGACTTGGAACGCCGCGTCCAGAAAGTTTGTCGTGAAGGAATTCGTAATGGTTGGGTACGTTCAGCCCACGATTCTGCTGAGGGAGGAGTGGCGATCGCACTAGCCGAATGTTGTCTTGCTGGCAATCTTGGTGCGGAAATCAATTTAGAAATAGCACCTACACAGTTAAACCGCCTTGACGAGGTGTTGTTTGCCGAAGGTGGTGCCAGAATTTTAGTTTCTTTAGCATCAGCACAACAAGAAATTTGGGAATCATATTTACAGGAACATCTGGGTCAAGAGTGGCAAAAACTGGGTGTAGTTGGTAATTTTGAGACGGGTTTGGGGGTTTTCACCACTGATAACCAAACCTTAATCAAAGTTAGTATCGAAGATATGGAAGATCGCTATTCCCATGCGATCGCCAAACGTCTCGCCATCCATACCACTACTTCTGAGCGCTGAATGCTGAGTATTTAGACTTCACTCACAACTTTTAGCGTCTCTGAGCAAATTTACGGTACTGTTTTAATGGATGGTTAAAGATTTGTTAAGAACTCCGCAGCCATCTATCTAATCCCAGCGACTGACTACCAATTTTAGATTTTGAATTTTAGATTTTGGATTAGGGGCGTTGCTTCTAGTTCATATCTTGCTCTTACTGGGCAAAAAATCTAAAATCGCCATTCTAAAATCCCAAGCCGCATCTTTACTACGGTGCGATCAATCCAAAATTGTCAATCTCAAATTCAAAATTGATTGACCCCCCCACCAGGAGCAAAGCTAGCATGATTTCTATTCATTCTGTCACTTCGGATGAATACCCCGACCAGAACAACAACCCAATCAATAGTCATGAAAATCAGCCTGACAAGCCAGAAGAAGCTTGTGGTGTTTTTGGCATCTACGCCCCAGGAGAAAACGTTGCTAAACTGACCTACTTTGGATTGTATGCCCTCCAGCATCGGGGTCAAGAATCAGCTGGTATTGCTACCTTTGAGGGAACCCAAGTACATCTCCACAAAGATATGGGCTTAGTGTCTCAAGTCTTCAATGAATCTGTCTTGGATCAATTGCCTGGTAGTCTTGCTGTTGGTCACACTCGTTATTCCACCACAGGTTCTAGCCGCAAAGTTAATGCTCAACCCGCAGTGCTGGAAACCCGTTTAGGTTCCATAGCACTTGCACATAATGGGAATTTAGTCAATACCGTGCAACTACGTCAAGAGTTGCTTGAGAATAAATGTAACTTAGTCACCACAACAGACTCAGAAATGATCGCTTTTGCGATCGCCGAAGCCATAGATACGGGCGCTGATTGGCTAGAAGGTGCAATTAAGGCATTTCACCGTTGCCAAGGAGCCTTTAGTTTAGTTATTGGGACTCCCGTCGGCGTTATGGGTGTCCGTGACCCTAATGGAATCCGCCCCTTAGTAATCGGCACTTTGGCTGGTAATCCAGTCCGTTACGTTTTGGCTTCCGAGACTTGTGGTTTAGATATCATTGGAGCCGAATACCTGCGAGACGTAGAACCAGGTGAATTAGTTTGGATTACTGAAGAAGGTTTAGCTTCTTATCATTGGAGTCAAAAATCTGAGCGGAAATTGTGTATCTTTGAAATGATTTACTTTGCCCGCCCTGATAGCGTCATGCACAACGAGAGTTTGTACAGCTATCGAATGCGATTAGGACACCAGCTAGCTAAAGAATCTTGTGTAGATGCCGATATTGTCTTTGGTGTTCCTGATTCTGGTATACCTGCTGCTATTGGATTTTCCCAAGCGTCTGGTGTCGCTTACGGCGAAGGACTGATTAAAAATCGCTATGTTGGGCGAACCTTCATTCAACCAACCCAAACCATGCGGGAATCGGGTCTGCGGATGAAACTCAACCCCCTCAAAGATGTGCTGCTAGGTAAACGAGTAATTATTGTAGACGACTCGATTGTACGAGGTACTACCAGCCGTAAACTAGTCAAAACCTTACGTGACGCAGGTGCAGTAGAGGTACACATGCGAATTTCTTCTCCGCCTGTAACTCATCCCTGCTTCTATGGCATCGATACCGATTCTCAGGATCAGCTAATTGCTGCTACCAAGTCAGTAGCAGAAATTGCCAAGCAACTGGAAGTAGACAGTCTCGCCTATCTGAGTTGGGAAGGAATGCTAGAAGCAACACGAGAAGACACCAATAGTTTCTGTTCTGCCTGCTTCACCGGAGATTATCCCGTAACGATTCCTGAGCAAGTGAAACGTTCTAAGCTGATCCTGGAAAAGGTAGTGGTGTAGGGATTGGGGAATTAGGGAGAAGAGGAGACAAGTCCGCACTCAGACTTTTCGCTCCTGCTCTTGAGAGGCTTTGAATTCTCCTCCTTCTCTAGTCTACGGTGTACATACAAGCCCTAAAAATGTCTGATTGGAGGCAGGGCCTCTAATCAGCCATTCTCATGCAGAGCATGGGAACGAGAGACACTCCAGGCGAAACTCTCACCAAATCCGAATCAAGTTGATGAATAGGGCAAGTCATCGCCCCATTTATTTTTACTAACTCAACTCAATTGTTCAAACTTAAATTTCCCTTTAATAAACTTGTTAAAGTATTGACCATCAGACGGTGCATTTTCTAAGCCTTCCTTTACACTAAGGGGTACTTTGAAATACTCATAAACACTTCCATTGTCAAATTCAATAGTTAGTGTTTGAGTTGTTGGATCATAACGAAATTCTTTAATCAGGCTGCTGGGAGGTTTGAGTAAGGGGAAGGCGATCGCATCCCGAATACTGGCACAATCAGTTAATAACATCACTAACCGATCAATCCCAATCCCTAAACCACCTGTAGGCGGCATCCCGTATTCCAAAGCTGTCAGAAAGTCTTCATCTACACCTTGGGCTTCCAAGTCACCAGCAGCTTTCCGCGCCGCTTGAGCTTCTAAACGTTCTCTTTGATCGATGGGATCGGTAAGTTCTGAGAAACTATTCCCAGTTTCTCGCCCGACTATAAATAACTCAAATCGTTCTACCAAACCAGGCACAGAACGGTGAGGTTTTGCTAAGGGCGAAATTTCTACAGGGTAATCAATTACAAAGGTAGGTTGAATTAAATTGGCTTCTACCTTCTCTTCAAAGGCTAAATTTAGTAACTTACCAATTGATTGTGCTTCATCTATACCAGGAATAGCAGCATTTTTACTCGCTGTTTTCGCTTCTTCCAAACTTTGGAACGAATTAAAATCCAAGCCTGTAAATTCTTTCACTAGATCGTGCATTGTCACCCGTCGCCAAGGTGGTGTTAAATCTATCGGTTCCCCTTGGTAGGTAATTTCCAATGTACCGAGTACCTCTTGGGCGACAGTGGTAATAATCCCTTCAGTCAACGCCATCATATCGTTGTAGTCAGCGTAGGCTTGGTAAACTTCAATCGTCGTAAATTCGGGATTGTGTCGAGTCGAAATTCCCTCATTGCGGAAAACCCGCCCCAATTCAAACACCTTTTCAAAACCACCTACAATCAACCGCTTGAGATGGAGTTCTGTAGCAATTCGCAGATACAACTCCATTTCTAAAGTGTTGTGGTAGGTAATAAATGGACGCGCATCTGCACCTCCAGTCTCACTTTGCAAAACTGGCGTTTCAATTTCCAGAAAATCTCGCTGTTCTAAATAGCGGCGAATACCGGCAGTAATTTGGGCGCGACGGCGGAAAGTTTGCCGCACTTCTGGGTTTACAATCAAGTCAACGTAGCGCTGACGGTAGCGCTTGGCAACATCCGTTAATCCATGCCACTTGTCGGGTAGAGGTAACAGGGATTTAGTGAGGATAGTATATTGTTTAACGTAGACAGATAACTCGCCCTTTTCAGTCCGTTTAATAGTACCTTTGGCTCCGAGAATGTCGCCTGCATCTGTAAGTTGCTTCAGGTGATTGAAGGCATCGGCATCAATATCTGCCATACCTTCTTGGATGCGATTTTTATCCAGATAAAGCTGAATTGTGCCGGTTTCATCTTGCAAGGTGAAGAAAGCTAATTTACCGAAAACGCGACGTGCCATAATGCGTCCGGCTATGGCAACTTCCAAATCAACTTCTTCACCACTGGATAAATCGGCAAATTTTTCTTGCAACTGCGCTGCGTGATGGGTGGATTCCCAACGATAGGCATAAGGATTAGTCCCTAGCTGCTTAAGCTGTTCTACTTTCTCCAGCCTGGCGGCTCGGATATCTTCTTCCGACATGGTAACGAACTAAATAGGGCAAGATTAATTATAGATGCTGCCAAAGTTGAGAGTAAGAGATAATCGCCTAAAAATGATGTGCGGATGGCTAAAGGAAATACACAATGACACAAACTAGAGTCCGTCTATGGACTGTAAACGAATATCACCGGATGTTTGAAACGGGTATTTTTACAGAAAATGAACGGGTTGAACTGATTGAAGGGCAAGTTGTTGTTGTTATCCAGATGAGTGCCAAAAAGCCTCCTTACGCAGCGACAACGCTGTGTGCGTCTGACTACCTCAAGCGGCTGCTATCAGAAGTTGGCTTAGTTCGGGTGCAAGATCCCATTCAGTTGAGCCAATACTCGGAACCTGAGCCAGGTATCGCTGTTGTCCAGATTGATGCGCGAAAGTACATTGAGTCATCCTGCACCAAATGAAATCTTTATTGAATTTATTTTGCAGTAGGGTGCAACGTTATCCTTGATTGCCTTTCCAGAAATCGAAGTGCCAATTAGTCAAATTTTTCCATCAGTTCTACAAATCAAACCTTTACTTCTCTGCTATTTTTAGCAAATGCCTAGATGAAATAGCTTTTATTTTCAAGTTAGTAAATTGCACGATCGCCTTTACTAAGTCTTGCTGTTCTGGTTGCAAATTTAGTTTTTCTAGCGCTTGCTTGATATTATTACCAGCCCGGAGATTGTGATTAAGTTGGTCACGCTGAGATGAGTTTAATACTGCCGCAATTTCCTTATTTCTTCTCTGACGCACAGCCTGGAGTTCCTGGTGTTGTAAGGGAGTCAGGCTAATCTCCGACGAGGTGGAGTAGCTTGCAGTTTTGGTACTTTGGGGGAAAATAACACCATAAGTCGTATTGATTTGAACGGGTACAGCTAAGGCAATTCCCGGCATGAAGAGGATAAGAGCAAGAATATTAGCGAACATAGACAGCCGTTTTGTCAAGTAAATTGCCATATTGAAAAATATCTAGTACAATCTGGCAGAAGTTTGCCTACCTTTAACAAGTTGCTCAAGTAACTTATCTGGTTAATTAACTTCCAAAACCAGGAATTAAATGCTTGAGGGCACGACCGGCAACATCGCCATAGCGCAGTTCTCCACACATAATCTTACCCATGATTTGGGGAGCCGAGGGATGCTTAACACCAACTTTGTAGCCAATGTTGGAAAACCGATAGAATGCTCCAGCTAATTTTTGCGCCCAAGCCATCTCAGTACCCAACTCTTCATTAATGGCTTCGCTATATTTTTCTAAAGCGTTAGTGTCACCAGAAAGTGCTTCATTAATAGTTGCGGCTGCGAGTAAACCACTAAAAATTGAGGGGCGAATGCCTTCTGCTGTCATGGGATCAACCACACAAGCAGCTTCCCCAGCTAAAACCGCATTTTGCGTGTGTAGCTTTTGATTGCCATCCCAAATACATAGGGGATGACCATATTGTTTGCTGGTTTTGAGGTCTACATTCAACGATTTGGCGTACTCATCCAAAATCTTTTTGAAGTCCTGGGGTTGACGACCAATAAACGTCCCGACACCTATAGAATAACCATCAGCTTTGGGGAAGTTCCAGAGATAGCCGTTTTTGACCAAGCCAAACTCAAAATGAATTGTGGGTTTGTTTTCCATGATGCCAGGGATTTCTGCCTCTAAAGCCCCTGTGAGCAAACGTTTACGTTCTTTGAAACCTAGCCATTTTGCCATTGATCCTTTGGCACCATCGGCTGCGATTAAGTAGCGACCTGTAACTGCACCATTAGCTGTGTTAACTTGCCAATAGTCACTTTGAAATTCAATACTAGTTACTTCCGTATTATCTCGTAGTTCAGCCCCTTGCTTTTGTCCTTGCTGCACTAGGAAATGGTCAAAAATATCTCGTCGCACCATCCAGACTGGTTCTTTGGTGGCGATTTTTGCTTCCACGGGGTCGCCTAATTTCCAGGTAAAACGAAGGGAGTTGGCTTTCACAGAAATCGCTGGGCTAAAATCAAAGTCAAACCATTGAGCGATCGCTGGAGATACACCACCGCCACAAGGTTTATATCTTGGCAGAGATTCTTTTTCTAAGACTAATACTGAGCGACCTTGTTTGGCTAAATGATAGGCTGCTGTTCCACCAGCTGGCCCAGCGCCGACGATGATGCAGTCGTACATAAGGCTGAATTTTTGCTCCCCAATTAGTTTATTTTCTATTGAGATACTTTTGATCAATTTTTGCTAGATACCTAAGAAATGATAAAGGCTGAAGAATCTATCCATTATCCTTCAGCCTTTATACTTAAGACTTTAGACTTTAAACAGTCGTGATGTCTTTTTCTTTTTCTGCCAACAGTGAGTCTATTTTGGCAGTATACTCATTTGTCAGTTTTTGCAAGTTGTCTTGTTGGTCTTTTGATTCATCTTTGGAGATTTCAGAGGCTTTCTCCTGTTTGCGAATGGCGTCTATGGCATCGCGGCGAATGTTGCGAATAGCAACACGACCCTCTTCAGCATATTTGGATGCCATTTTGACGAATTCTTTACGACGCTCGCTGGTTAAGGGCGGAATATTCAACCGGATTACAGAACCGTCGTTACTGGGTGTTAAACCCACATCTGAGAGGGAAATAGCCTTCTCAACGATGTTTAGGGTATTGCGCTCGTAGGGTTGAATTAAGATCGTCGTAGCATCCGGCGTGCTAATATTTGCCAGTGATTTTAAGGAAGTAGGCGAACCGTAATAGTCCACCAATACCTTATCTAATAGACTCGCATTGGCGCGACCAGTGCGAATCGAGTTAAAAGCTCGTTGAGTTGCCTCAACGGTTTTTTGCATCGTACTTTCAGCTTCAGCTAATTTCACAAGAACCTCCCACAAGGGTGCCGATGGATTCTCCCATGACTGCTCGGTGGATGTTACCTCGCACCGTTAGGTCAAATACCAAAATTGGGATATTATTTTCTTTACACAAGGCGATCGCAGTACTATCCATCACCCGCAAATCTTTGGCTAAAACGTGCGCGTAGGTTAAGCTATTGTAACGCTTGGCGTCAGGATAAATATGAGGATCGGCATCATATACTCCATCTACTTTGGTGGCTTTAAAAATCACCTCGGCATCAATTTCTGCGGCTCTTAATGCCGCAGTAGTATCTGTAGTAAAAAAGGGATTTCCAGAACCAGCACCAAAAATTACCACCCGTCCTTTTTCAAGATGACGGATGGCACGACGACGGATATACGGTTCCGCTAATTCTTGCATAGCGATCGCGGTTTGCACTCGCGTCTGTACTCCTATGCGTTCTAGCGAATCTTGCAGCGTCATGGCATTCATTACCGTGGCAATCATCCCGATATAGTCAGCGGTTGCCCTGTCCATCCCCGCCGACGCTGCTTTGACGCCACGAAAAATATTGCCGCCGCCAACAACTATGGCGATTTGAGTACCAGTGGCTATCACCTCTGCTAATTCTTGTGCTATTCCTTTGACCACTTCGGGATCAATGCCATAGCCCATGTTGCCCATTAAGGCTTCACCGCTCAGTTTGAGTAAAACCCGTCGGTAATTCGTTCCCATGAAGTTACGCTTTATCAAAAAAGTTGCAATTGCCTCCAATTTAAGATAACAGTTACAGGGACTATCTATGTCTAGTTACGCCAAATCAATGTAGTACCTACTGGTTCTGTTTGTGGTATGGTTATTTCTTCACCTTTAAATAGAGACGCGATCGCACTTCTCAAATAATCCTCTCCCACTGATAATCGCTCTTGGGGATGATTATCAATTTTACCTTTGTAACGAACTATACCATTTGTGTCTATGAGAAAGGCCGTTGGTGTTTTTGTTGCACCGAAACTACCGGTCACATCTTGCGTTGAGTCCCACAGGTAAGGAAAGTTCAACTGGTGACGTCGGGCAAAAGCTTTCATATTTTCAAAGCTTGACCTAGTGTCGTAGTCAACATTACTACCATTGAGTCCAATTAATGTGAAGCTTTTTGGGGCAAATTCGGCTTGAATGTTTTTTAGCCTGCCTAAATACCGCTCTACATAAGGGCAGTGATTACACATAGAAATAACGCCGACTGCTCGGAACTTCTCAAGATAACGCCTGAGATGGTGTACTTGACCATCAATTCCTGGCAATTCAAAATCCGGTGCGTAGCTCCCAACGGGAGTATCAATTGTTTCTAGTAGATTCATGTTTTCTGGCTCGCAGAACTAGGAACAAAAAAAAATATTGTTAAATTCAGCGTCAGTTTCCAGTTCCAAACCACCCCTTAGCCGATGCCTCATATTCGCCAATCTTATAGACCAAATTTGCGATCGTAAATTGTGAAACTACTGAATCTACCACTGATGCTAATTCACTCACATGTAAAAAATAGCCCAAAGATTACTCACATTAGAGAAGTTATGATTTCTAATACTGACATAATCTCAGTTGTGAGTAAATTATCTCTATAAAGAAGACGAAAACTCTCTACACTGGATAAAATTATCAGCTTAATGCTAGTATTATCGGCCTATAAGCTTTTGTGGTATATGTATAGGCTATCACTAGAGCAAAGGATTTATTTTGAAAATCTGATAAATTTTATGCAAATTAAAAACAATTTTACTTGTGCTTTGCTGCTAAAAAGCTTTTAGCATTATTTAGATCAAAATTACCATGACAAGCTCAAGTTCAAAAACAGCACTTAACTCTACAAAAACCTGGATTTGGCAAGATTTTCCGATTTGCTATCAAACCCAAGGAACTACTGGGCCAGCTGTTGTCCTGGTGCATGGATTTGGTGCTTCTTGGTGGCACTGGCGAAAAAATATTCCTGTATTAGCAGAAAATTGCCGTGTTTATACTATTGATTTGATTGGTTTTGGTGCTTCTGCAAAACCTCAACCTGGTGAAAAAATTACCTACACATTAGAAACCTGGGGACAGCAAGTAGCAGATTTTTGCCGTGAAGTAGTGGGTGAGCCAGCTTTTTTAGTGGGAAATTCCATTGGCTGTATTGTCGCTATGCAAGCAGCAGTAAGTAATCCAGATATTGCCTTGGGAGTTGCTTTACTCAACTGTTCTTTACGGCTGTTGCACGATCGCAAACGGGTAACTTTACCTTTATCTCGTCGTTACGGAGCGCCTCTACTGCAACGCCTGTTGTCTATCAAACCAGTTGGCGATTTCTTTTTCAATCAACTCGCCAAACCGAAAACAGTGCGGAAAATTCTCCTGCAAGCATACTCGAATGCTGAGATGGTGACAGATGAGTTGGTAGATATTTTGATGTCACCAGCAAGCGATCCAGGGGCTGGGGCTGTGTTTCTTGCTTTTACTTCTTATTCTACAGGGCCACTACCAGAAGACCTTTTACCACTGTTACAGTGTCCGGCGATTATTTTGTGGGGAACAGCCGATCCGTGGGAACCAATTAAATTAGGGAGAGAATTAGCTAACTTTCCGCAAGTAGAAAAGTTTATTCCTTTAGAGGGAGTGGGGCATTGTCCGCAGGATGAAGCGCCGGAGTTAGTCAATCCGATTTTACTCGATTGGATTTTGGAGCGATCGCGGTAATAGACTCGGCATAATTTTCACGTAATGGGTGGTTTAGCTTCGCCGATAATCTGTGAGGTGGAAAAGTATTTGCTAAAAATCCAGGGTTTTTGCCAGATAAAGAAAACCGAGTTCTTAATTTTGGATAAAGTCGAGCTAAGATGCACCTCCTTTTGGCTGAGATAGGCTTAATATCTTTAGATGCAGGTGAACCCGTAATACCCATTTGGTTGGAGAAAATTTACCAACGAGTAGTAAGCCAATTGAAAAGCTAAGTCATGAAAATTTTAACGAACTGGTTTAAAAGGTCTAATAGATTGTAAATTAAAAGCTCTGAGGCAAGGGAAACTGATATGGCAAGGCAGAGGAAATCAGAGCAGAGAGAAATTGAGCAGTACAAGCATGAAAACCAGCAACGAGCCAATAACCCCCCAATTGGGCTAGTTAACCCAGATACTGACCCAGAAGAGGGTAGTAAGAAATATGCCTACGATCCTCACCTTGATCCTCAGTTAGTTTGGGCTGGGAAAGTAGAGCATACCAGTTTTGAAGTGCCTACAGTATCACTACACGTCCATGAACGCATAGATCCGCGCACAATTATTGAGGCAGTGCGGAAGCGCAAGGATGAAAAGGTTAAACAACTGTCCTTATTTCAAACCCCAGAAGAAAATCCCCCTATTCGACAGGCTATTGAGTTCTACAAGCACAAGCACAATTGGACAAACCGATTAGTTGCTGGAGATTCCCTTTTAGTAATGAACTCATTACTAGAAAAGGAAGGTATGGGGGGGCAGGTGCAGATGATTTATATCGATCCGCCTTATGGAATTAAATATGGTTCAAATTTTCAGCCATTTGTCAATAAGTGAGATGTAAAGGATGGCAAAGATGAAGACCTGACCCAAGAACCAGAAACAATCAAAGCATTTAGAGACACTTGGGAGTTAGGAATTCATTCTTATTTATCTTATTTGCGCGATCGTTTATGGCTGGCAAAAGATTTACTTCATGAAAGTGGTTCTATTTTTGTACAAATAGGTGATGAAAACGTCCATCGAGTAAGGTGCTTAATGGATGAAGTATTTGGCAGTGATAACTTTTGTATGGAAATTGTTCTTATGAAAGCAAGCAGCCAGTCATCCAAATTATTGCCAGGTGTAAATGATTTCTTGCTATGGTTTGCGAAGGATATAAACCAGATAAAGTATAAGGAATTGTTTACAGAATGCGACCCTATAGAGAATCCAAACGAGCGATATATTTGCGTTGAAACAAAACATGGAGAACTTATTGATCTTTCTGTAGCACAAAAAACAAACAAGAAACCATTACCAGAAGGTCGTATTTGGAGATTATGGCCAACATTTTCCCAAAGACGTGGCAATGATAATTCATTCAAATACACCTTTAATAATGTTGAGTATGAGCCACCTGCAAGATATGGCTGGCAAACTACTATCACAGGTTTAAAACGTTTAGCATCCGCCGCAAGGTTACATCCTATTGGTAAATCACTAAGATGGAAAGTCTATCACGATGAGTTTCCATACAAGACTTTAAACAGTACTTGGTTAGATTTAAGACCGGGTGGATTTGGGGAACAGAGAACCTATGTTCTACAGACAGATCATAGAGCAATAGAGCGTTGTCTTTTGATGACAACTGATCCAGGAGACTTGGTACTAGATCCAACCTGTGGAAGTGGTACTACAGCCTATGTTGCAGAACGCTGGGGAAGACGTTGGATCACTTGCGATACTTCTCGTGTAGCTATTACACTTGCAAAGCAAAGATTGATGACAGCAGTTTTTGATTATTATGAATTGGCGAATATAAAAGAAGGCTTAGGTGGCGATTTCAAATATAAAACAGTGTCACGTATTACGCTGAAATCCATTGCCAACAACCCAGAAATCAAGGAAGGAATGGCAAGGAAAGAGATTGAGGAAGTTATTCAAAAATACGCTGCTAAAGAAACTCTTTACGACCAACCTACTGTTGATAAATCAAAAGTAAGAGTTTCAGGGCCATTTACGGTTGAAGCTGTTCCTGCTCCAACTGTTAAACCTCTTGATTATATTGAAGCGTTTTCCAATACTCCAGTTACTGATCAATCAATTGCTCGTTCTGGTGAAACGCTGCGGCAGGCAGAATGGCGAGAGGAGCTTTTAAAAACAGGAATTCGAGGTAAAGGCGGTCAATACATTCTATTTTCCAGAGTTGAACCTTTACCAGGAACTCGTTGGCTTCATGCTGATGGTAAAACTAAACCCAGTAATGAAGAAGACAACGCTTCTCTCTCAAGTGACAGCAATCAAGACAAGCCAATGCGAGCCGTTATTTCCTTTGGGTTAGAACACGCTCCTCTCGATCAACGCCAGGTAGATATGGCAATTGAAGAAGCACAAACGCTAATTCCTAAACCTAAGCTAGTGATTTTTTCTGCTTTTCAATTTGATCCTGAAGCGGCAAAAGATATTGATGAAACTAACTGGCCTGGGGTGACTCTACTCAAAGTACAAATGAATGCTGATCTACTTACAGAAGACCTGAAGAAAAAACGCGCCAGCAACGAGAGTTTTTGGCTCATTGGTCAACCCGATGTCGCACTTCGTCGTATTTAAAGAGAAAGTGCGATTCGTTGATTAGTGAATCACGGTAATCAGTCCGGAAATAACT
>NZ_JABXKO010000051.1:0-63949 GCF_017114965.1 Nostoc sp. JL31 | reverse complement strand
TTGGAGTAGTTATGCCCGGACTGGATACCGGAATTCGCTACTCAACGAATCGCACCAATCCCCTCCCCTTGCTAAGGGCGAGGGGAAGTTTTAGCTTTAGACAAAACTGGGGTGGAGTGACGCGGATAGTGATGGTAAGCGAATAGACTTAATACCAGGTGATTATAGGGCTTTCACGTTAAGTTGACACCAATGGGTGGCAGCCCTCCTTTATTCATTCCCAGTCAGAATAACCTAGAAACGAGGAAAACTGTGTTTACTGATAACTGTTAAAGACTGCTTTTAGGAGTTTCTGTGGTATTGGGACTCTTTGTGGTTTCAGGTTGGTTAGTATCAGGAATTTTCTGTTGGGTATTTTTCTGATTACCTTGATTTTCTAACTGAGTTAGTGCCTGTTTTGCCAGATTTTCGGCTGCTTGTTTAAATAATGGTTCTATTCTGTTTCGCCAGTATTTAGTATTAGGCAATTTTTCTGGATGGTTTCTATAATCTAAAACTTTATCCCATTTACCATCATCTATTGCTTTATTAATCTCATTAGATAATACCTCTGCCTTGGCCCAATCTTCCTGCCACTGGGCAATCATTTTGCCTGTTTCTTGGATACCAGAAGCAGCATTTGCCGGAACCGATCTTAAAAGTGCGATCGCTCCAATTATATCCCCTGAATCATACTTCTTTTTTGCTTGTTCTACAATATTGGCACTGTTATCATTAGGCTGCGATCGTTCTGATTTCCCAGCATCGTCAGTTGACGCCTTCGGCTTTTCTGGTAATGGACTTACTACATCCCTAGATTTTGGTTTTGGCTGGGGAATTGTTCGAGTCGCAATCAAGCTACTATCATCTACAATCCTAGTTGCAATGCCCTTTTCACGTAAGCAAGAACCCCATTCTTGATTATTAGTTATCACGGTCGGGTGTGCCCAAGCCAAACGACCAGATTTAAGTTTAACTTCTATCCAACCTGCTTTTGTTCGCTTGCCAGTCACCTCGAAATTGGTGTTATTAGCAACAGTTTGCACAATATTATCAGAATTTATCGAACTAGGTTCAGAACGGATATTAGAATTTCCGACAACAACAGCCGAGCATTTGTTTACTAGAACCGTATCCTTACCTGTAAGATTTAAAGCTAAATTTTTCACATTTGGATATACGTTTGCTACCAAGGCAGCCGCACCACCCGCCAGTAATATGCCAACTAATATCGGCCAGGGGTCGGATTTACTAGAGTCTTTACGCGCAGGTTTGGCGGGGATAGGATTTGCTGGTGCAAATGCAATAGTTTGCAGCCGAGATACTTGAGGCTGGGATTTGGCTGCTTGGTAACTAGAATTTTTGGCGGCTTCTTGAGGTGTGGACAGTGCAGGTACTGGATTAATCGCCTCTTTACACGCTTGCAGTGCTTCCGTGGCGTTTTGGTAGCGGTCTTTGAAGTGATAACGCACCATCTTGGACAACACTGCCGCCAGTCGATGGTTCACGGTTACTGAATGCCGCCAGATAATTTCTCCTGTTTCCGGGTCTTCTTGCAATTCTGTTGGGTGTAATCCTGTTAATGCTTGAATGGCGATGATGCCAAGGGAATAGATATCGCTGTTGGGACGAGGTTTACCTTGCCCTTGTTCTGTAGGCATATAGCCAGGAGTGCCAATAACCACTGTCGCAGAGGCTTGTCCGCCGACTGTTACCAGTTGTGTACGCAGTTGTTTCACTGCCCCAAAGTCTACTAAAACTAACTTATTATCTGAGGCGCGACGGATGATATTATCCGGTTTGATATCGCGGTGAATCACGCCTTGGCGATGGACAAATTCAAGAATTTCCAGAACTTCCTGCAATAGTTGAACTACTTGGCTTTCACTCCAGCGCTTACCAGGTATAAGTTCCTCAGCTAAGGTATGTCCTTCAATATATTCTTGTACTAAATAAAACTCATGGTTTTCGTCAAAATACGCTAGCAACCTGGGTATTTGGTCATGGTTGCCCAATTTTTCTAAAGTCTCGGCTTCGCTGCTGAACAGACGTTTAGCAGTATCAAAAACTCTGGAGTCAGTTCCGGGTTTGAGGTGCTTGACAACGCAGATGGGATTGCCGGGCCGCCTAGTATCTTGGGCAATGTACGTTTGACCAAATCCTCCCATCGCGAGGACTCGAATTACTTGGTAACGATGGTCTAGTAGCTTGCCTATCATATTCCCTCCCCAGAGTTATTACCTAATTTTCCAGCTGGTAATAAATATCTCCAAATTTTCTTCAATGAAATCCGCTATCTTGAGAAAAGATTTAGATTAAAAACGCAGCTTTTTAATAAACGCAGACTGTTTATTTTTCTTTTAGTGCCCCTGTTTATTACCAATGCCACCTAAAATAACAAATCCAGTTGCATGGCAGCAGGCTGAAATCCTCATGCAACCTGCTTTTATTCGAGTTATCGATAATATCCGCAAGCAGCTTGATGAATCTTCCTGGACGGGGACTTACCACGATGTCCTGATTTGGCCGCCTAGCACCACTGATGAAATCAAAGCATTGGTGACTGAGCTATTGCAAGCAATGGAAACTGCAACACCTGAAGAAGCAGATGAAATCAGAGGAACTCTCGCTCGTCTGCCGATGCCCCATCCAGGATATCATTTACGTTTGCAGCGTCAACAGCAAGAAGCGAGTATCGATTTGTGGGAACTGTGTTATGAAGTGTGTTTTCTTGAATACACCCCACAAAAGGAATCTGCTGATATTGATACTAGTTTAATCGATGAATTCGGTGAAGTGGATTGGCTGCGTTTGGATGCTAAGTCAAAGGAGTTGGTTGAGCAGGCGTTTGCTAAATTGCCAGAAGGGTAATAAAACTAGGTACGTAGGTGTAGCCCGTCGTAGACATCGCTCTCTCATTATCCCAACAGAACTTTCTAATCAACAGGTTGATGGCGTTGTGGCGATTACTGAGCAGATATTGGGTTTAAAAAGGGCTTTTTGGTGAGAGTTTCTGATGGTCACGTCACTCGATTTTAGATTTTGGATTTGCGTTAGCGACGTAGGAGCGTCTTTTAGATTAGCCTCTTATTTAAATAAGAGGCTTGAACAACGAGTTTTTTTCTTTTTTTTCTCCATGAATGGAGAGGCTTGAAACCCTTTAATCTTGATAAAATATTACGAAGAGCGCTTAGTCTAAAAACAAAATTTATAGATGGATATTGTTTATCGTCTACAAGGTATTGAATTTGAATGGGATGAAAATAAAGCACAAAGCAACATCGAAAAAGATGGCATTAAATTTGAAGAAGCTACAGAGGTATTCTTTGATCCCTTTTACCAAGTTGGTGATGCTACTGCTAATAATCAACAGGGTGATTTCATCTTAGGCTATTCTCTTTCTCAACGCTTATTGCTCGTAGTTTATCTAGAACGCAGTAGGCGAACACGCATAATTTCCGCCCGTCCACCGGATTGTTTACGTAGTAAGTGATGACCGAGTTGAGTTTATTCAGGCGCGATCGCCATAATGGTATCGCTAACTTCATCATTCAATAATCTAATCTTGAAAAAGAGCGTAGGCGCAGCCCGCTCTAGGCATCACCTCGCCCCTTTCACGCCTACGCTATTGAAGCCGCAAACGCTTATTTGCTAAGATTTCCAGTGCGACAACATTGAAACAGGGCAACTTCTCATCACCATGCCAACATCTACACTTGACGATAAAGACGCAGCAGCTATCCAAGCCGCCAGAGTTGGGGTTGCTATATGCGATCGCACCGCCTGGGGACGTATCAAAGTAGCTGGCGACGATCGCCTCAATTTCTTACACAACCAAAGTACTAACAATTTCCAAATACTCAAGCCAGGACAAGGTTGTGATACAGTTTTTGTCACTTCCACAGCCAGAACAATCGATTTAGTAACCGCCTACGTTAGAGAAGATGCGGTAATCTTGCTGGTTTCACCCAACCGTCGCCAATATCTTATGGAATGGCTGGATAAATATATTTTCTATGCAGATAAGGTGGAATTATCTGATATTACCCAATACACCAACACCTTCAGCCTGATTGGGCCAGGAAGCGACGCTATTTTAGAAAAGTTGGGTATTAGCGAACTCATCGGCCAACCTTACGGTAATCACCAAGTATACACGCTCGCTCCGGCTGAGGGCGTGCGAATTGCTGTGGGTAGCGGGTTAGCTGCGCCTGGATACACCTTCACTTTTCCCTATACTGACAAAGAAACAGTATGGAACAAATTGTTAGAAGTTGGGGCGGTAGAAATGAGCGATCGCGCTTGGGATGCTTTGCGAATTTTACAAGGCCGCCCCGCCCCAGATGCGGAACTCACAGATGATTACAATCCTCTAGAAGTGGGTTTGTGGCAAACAATTTCTTTTACTAAAGGTTGCTATATTGGGCAAGAAACTATTGCTCGGTTAAACACATATAAAGGTGTAAAACAACACCTGCTTGGTATTCGCCTCAGTGCCCCTGTGGAAGTTGGAAGTGCGATCGCAGTTGGAGATGAAAAGGTCGGCAAACTTACTAGCTACACAGAAACAGCTGATGGTTACTTTGGACTAGGTTACATTCGCACTAAAGCTGGTGGCGTAGGCTTAAAAGTCAAAGTGGGAGAAACTGAGGGTGAAATAGTAGAAATCCCCTTTGTTTCTCACGATTACCCGTAAGTAGTTCAAATCAAAATATCTTTCTCTTTATCCCTAGCACCGTAACAAAATTCATCTACCCAAGAAGCTATACTACGGGCATTTGTAGTTGGTAAATTCACTTTGCTTTTAACCTCTTGTGGTTGAATATTCGGTTCTTTGCCGTTGCTTTTAACCTCAGTAGTAATTGCTAGCGATCGCACTGGTTTGCCATTACTGTTAATCTCAGTGGTAATTGCCAGCAATGCGCCTACAGGAATACGGTTAGATGGCGCGTTGCTTTTAACTTCATTAGCTAATGCCGCAGATGGCATCGTTTTGGCTTTGGTGTTAGCCTCAGCAGTCATTGTCAGCGAAGTTCCTGAAGGGAGGCGTTCAAGGGGCGATATCTGACGATAAGCTGCAAAGCCGCTACTTAGTGGTTGATGTTCGCTTATAAAACCGGAGGCTGGCGTTTTTACTGGAGTATCTGGAGCAATTTTAGTGGCGAATGCAACTACCAACTCAGGTTTGGGTGTATGAACGACCTCAGTGGTACCTATAAATGATGGCACAAGTCGCTCGGCGTGTGGCAAGTTGGAGTCTAGAGTTTTGGTAAGAGAATTAGACGCAATCTTGGTAAGATGTTTATCCTCAGAATATTTCTCATCTAGCGGCTCGTTTTCAGCTTGGCTGGTAGCTAGAGAATGGTCTGATTTGATTAAACGTAACTCTTCATCGGGATTGAAGTTAAGACCTAAAGCTGCGACTATTTTATCTGGATCATTATTTAGCTCCAGCATAAAAGAAAGTATTTCATCAAACTGGGGTTCCAAAACAGACAGTGTTGCCAAAATAAAACCGGACAAAGGACGGCGCAGACCATCGTAAGTCGCCCAAATTCGCATTTTGACCAGCCAGGAAATATTTTGCTTGTAGTAAATAAGCCACTTTTGTTTTAAGGATTGACGCAGCTGCTGGATATTCATTGGATGCCTCACTTCAGTCAACAAGATTGCAGACCTTGATATTTTTAATTAGCTTGATTTCTGGGGATGAAACCGATAATAGAGCATCTGTTTGACTCTTTGATCACCTAGCAAATGATTTTCTATCAGTAGAGATACTTCATCAGGGTGAACGCCGCTATACCAGACCATATCGGGTAATATCAGCACCATCGGACCATTGCCACATTGTCCTAAACAGCTGCTAGCCGTTATAGTTACACCAGGGATTGGCAAAGCGGTAAAAGCGGCTAAAACCTTAGCTGCACCTTGATTTTTACAAGTACGATTTTGACAGACTCGCACACATTTAGGAGCAAAGTTTCGATCTATTTTTGAGAAGTCTGATGGTTGAGTGGTGTTGGTCATTTGTCCTTTGTCATTTGTCATTTGCCAAAAGTTCAGAAGTCGGAAGCCAATGACTAATGACTAATGACTAATGACTAATGACCAATGACTAATCTATTGAAAGTCCTTTTGAGGCTAGCCATTCCGGGTTGAATATCCGCGACTGATACCGGGAACCACTATCACACAAGATTGTGACAATGGTATGTCCTGGTCCCAATTGCTTCGCTAAGGCAACAGCTGCCCCAACATTAATACCTGTTGAGCCGCCCATTAACAACCCATCTTTCCTCAGTAGTTGGTAAACTACTCGCAAAGCTTCTTGGTCATCGATTTGGATGGCATCATCAGCAGGTGCGCCTTCCATATTGGCTGTGACACGACCGTTACCAATGCCTTCAGTGATGGAATTTCCTTCTATCTTGATTTCGCCAGTTTTGACATAGCTATAAAGTCCACTACCCAGCGGATCGGCTACAACACATTTAATTGCTGGATTTTGTTCTTTTAAGTACAATGCTACACCAGCATAAGTACCACCAGTACCAGTTGCAGTTGTCCATGCATCTATTTTACCATCTGTCTGCGTCCAAATTTCCGGCCCTGTGGTTTCGTAGTGCGCGAGGCGGTTGGCTAAATTATCAAACTGATTTGCCCAAATAGCATTTTCCAACTCAGCAGCTACTCTACCAGATAGCTTGACGTAGTTGTTGGGGTCTTTGTAGGGTACGGCGGGGACGGGACGAACTTCTGCTCCTAATGCTGTCAGTGCGTCTATCTTTTCTTGTGACTGAGTATCGGGAATAATAATTAGGCATTTGTAGCCTTTGGCGTTGCAAATATGTGCAAGTCCAATGCCAGTATTACCAGCGGTTCCTTCTACAACAGTACCACCAGGTTTAAGTAGACCTTTCTTTTCTGCATCTTCGATGATGTAAAGTGCGGCGCGATCTTTGACGGAACCCCCAGGATTGAGAAATTCTGCTTTCGCAAGGATTTCACACCCTGTTTCTTCGCTAAAACTGTTTAAGCGAATTAAAGGGGTATTGCCAACAGCGCCAACGAAGCCATTCTTTATATCCATTTTGACTGTAGTTGTGTGAGTCTCTATAAAAATTTTGGCTTATAGCTGTAGCATGATTTACAACTGATTTGCCTAAAATTCTATGATACTGACATTGGAGGGCTTGCCGTTGATGTACTTCCTATCTCACTCCTAACTCCCCATTTATTCACTTTCCGTAGTAAACTCTGGCATTACTGTATCCGAGCTTTCGCATATACCTGTTCCATTCCTCAGCTTGGAATCGATTGGAGAAAGGCCCGACTGCTACGTGTGGTCCCCGTGGTTGCGTCCTTTCGAGGACTCCGCCAGATCGTGCTAAATCTTGTGTCAATCCGTTTAGATTCTGCCTAACTTGTGCTGCGATCGCAGGTAACTGTTCGGAAGTGGTGGGAATGGCGACATAATATCTAGAGGCTTGCCTATTAGCATTTATATTATTGCGATCGTCTCTATAGTTGCCATTGTCTGCATTTATTTCCTGTCCGTTACCAAAGCTGATAATTCGGGCGTTATATATGCCTCGTGACTGTAGCTCATTCACCCGTTGTTGGGCGTTGGTTACTCTGTTAAAAACTCCTGACTGAATTACAGTTCGGCCCTGGATCTGGCGAATGTAAGCACTGGGTTCAATCTGACGTATGGCTTGTAGTGTCTGGAAATCACTACCATCAACGTAAACTAAATAGCGCTCAAAGTTCTGGTTATATTGACTAAACTGTGAACGTTGAGAGGGCTGAAAATTTTGCTCAAATCGATTGTTCGGTAATGGTTGAGCAGGCTGAAAATTCTGCTCCAATTGATTGTTCGGTAATGGTTGAGCAGGCTGAAAATTCTGCTCCAATTGATTGTTCGGTAATGGTTGAGCAGGCTGAAAATTCTGCTCCAATTGATTGTTCGGTAATGGTTGGATAGGCTGAAAGTTCACTTCCGATTGATTGAAGTTCTCTGCTTGAATTGGTTGTAACTGCGGTGATGGCTGTTGACCAAAGGGAATTGGCAGTGGCGGTAAAATCTCGCCAGTTTCTTGAGCCAGTAGCACGTTGCTGTTGGAAATTTGTGCTTGTGCTGGCGTAAAGTCGGGAATCAGTACTAACCATCCTCCCACTAACAAAAATAGAAGTCTCATAGTGGGCTTCCAACCCTCAAAACTTCCGCGCAGCATCGGAAATGGGATAAATTGACTTGATATTCCTCTCGACATAATAGTTAGAAAGTAGTCACAGTATTTTTAGGTAATTTCCACCAGAAACTAATTAGTTCACCGTTGTAGCAACTATATAGCGTTAACGTAAAGTTAGCTCATCTGCGTGGCAATAAATACATCTGTAATTAATCTTAGATGAAAGAGTGAATAGCAATATCTAGGATGGGCTAGGACGACGCTAATTCAGCGACTTTAAAACTGAAGCGCTTTAGTAGCAAGGCTTTGAACAGTATGTGCTACAATTGGACAACCACGCAGCTATCTTGTCGTGCTTTGTATGAAAAAAGTCGTCGTTGGTCTTTCTGGTGGCGTTGACAGTTCCACCGCCGCAGCTATCCTGCACCATCAGGGCTATGAAGTGATTGGTTTGACTCTTTGGCTAATGAAAGGCAAAGGTCAATGTTGCTCTGAAGGTATGATCGACGCGGCTGAACTCTGTGAACAACTGGGCGTTCCCCATCAGGTTGTGGATATTCGGGATCTCTTTCAGACGCATATTGTCGATTACCTGGTGACTGGTTACAGTGCTGGGATTACACCTTTGCCTTGCTCCCAGTGCAATAAAACGGTGAAGTTTGGGCCAATGGTGCAGTATGCTCGTGAAGAATTGGGATGCGATCGCATTGCCACTGGTCATTATGCCCGAATTAGCTATGACGAAGCAACTGGACGTTACCAATTATTAAGGGCTGTTGACCGCAACAAAGACCAGTCATACTTTCTCTATGATTTGTCTCAAGATTTACTTGCAGCAACTATATTTCCTTTGGGCGAACTAGAAAAAACTGACACGCGCCGGATTGCGACTGAATACGGACTGAAAACTGCTGATAAGCCAGAAAGTCAAGACTTATGCTTAGTGGAAAGTAACGGTTCCATGCGAGCATTTTTGGATAAATATTTAGCTCCCAAAACAGGCGATATTGTCGATGCGACGGGTAAAATTTTGGGACAGCATGATGGTGTCCATCACTACACCATTGGCCAGCGCAAAGGCTTAGGAATTGCTGCTGCCGAACCGTTGTATGTGATTGAATTAGATGCGGAAAATAATAAAGTAGTAGTAGGCGATCGCACTGATCGCACTAAGGTAACTCAGCCAGAATGCACTGTAAATCGGGTAAACTGGGTTTCCATTGCTGAACCATCTACTCCAATTCATGCCGAAGTGCAAATTCGCTATCGTTCAACGGCTACACCAGTGACGGTGATTCCGTTGGAAAACTCCCGTGTGCGTTTGGTGTTTGATGAACCCCAAATCAGCATCACCCCTGGACAAGCGGCGGTTTGGTACGACGGGGAAAAAGTATTAGGTGGCGGAATTATTGAGCAGTTTAGTTAATAATAACTCTTACCCTGTTTTGGCATAAACTAAAACCACCCTGTCCTGACAAACGAGGAAGGGTGGTTTTAGTTTTCAATGGATATATGTCGAAAGAACCTATCTCTGACGAGTTTTTGATAGAGTTATTAAAAAGCTATACCTCGGCAGAGGCGGCAGAGATTCAACAGTACATAAGTGAGTGGGATGCTGCTACCTATACCAGTGTTGCCCAAAGTATTTTAGACCATGCTAATAGAAAAGGAATTGACCCATTAAAGTATCTACGCAAAGCTCATAACTTTAATAAAAAAGGAGCGATTAGAGTTCCGAAAACTGGATATCGTAGAGATAGTTCAGCTGTATACCGTAAAGGCAATGAATATCTGATTGTCAGACTTGACCAATATGGTACTGAAAAGATAGTTACTTATGGAGTCAATGATGACTAAAGCAATTTTAAATCAGCAAGAATTGATTAAGAAAAATATTATTCAATTATTAGCACAGTTGACTAATACTTATCAAAATACACGCGGCGAACGACAAGAAATTTCTATTCAGTTTCCAACAGAAGATGAAGAGTTTTCACTTTTAGAAGAACTTGAACTTTTAACAGTAAATCTCAGAGGGTATGCAAGTCAAATTCAAAGCACAGGTCAAATTGTCAATCAAGCCCAGACAATTGAGCAATTACAAGCTATGCGAGTTTTAAATATACCTCAGATTGCGAGTTTTTATTTTGGCAGTAATGGCAATTATGAACAGATAAAGAGTTATATTAGAACGTTAGATTACTTGCGGTTACTACTGTTGGAGTATTTGCAGCTTCAAAAACTGTAGCACTAGAATAGCGATCGCTTTTTATCTCCAATTTAAGCTTTTTTATAGTGTTCTAGCGCTTTTGTGTATTGTCCCATCTGACGATAAATACATCCTATATTATTCAGCGAATAAGCTTGACCTGATAAATGATTATTTTCTATCTGGATATTAAGACTTTGATGATGTAGCTCTAATGCTTTTGTATACTGGCTTAATTCATTGTAAATTTGTCCTATATTGTTAAGAACAGATGCTTCACCATTTCGATGATTTTGACTCCTGTAAATTTTTAGTGCCTCTTGATATTTTTCTAAAGCTTTTTGAGGCTTTCCAAGCCTTTCATAAATTAAACCAGTATTACTGAGAGTAGCACCTTCATTAGATAGATGGCCTACTTCTCTACTAATTATTAAGGAGTGATTATAGTACTGTAGCGCTTCTGAATATTGTCCTAATAAGGAATACACTGCCCCAATACCACAGAGTGTTTTTCCTTCCATTTTGCGATCCATGACTTCAAGATGAAGAGAAAGCGCTTTTTGATAGTTATCTAAAGCATTTGAATATTGTCCAATACTACGATAGGCACCCCCAATATTACTAAAAGTAGTACCTTCATTTTTTAAATCTTTAATTCTTTGAAAATAAGATAAAGCTTGACTGAACTGTTTTAATGCATCATGATAAAGTCCTTGGTTATATAAGTCAAGTCCCTGATTTAAATGTCTTACTCCGTCTGCTTGATATTCTTGTTTTATTAAAAATTTAACGAATCGATGGATTGCTCTTAATGGTCTAAGTAAAGCTGAACCTAGCACACGTAAGTAAGATAGCACTTGCAACCTCCAAAGGTTAGTTCTTGATTTCAAACTTATTTTTCCCAATTATTAGTCTGGAGTTGCAGGAAACTGAAAGCAGTTCTTATGTCAGGTAAATATTGTGGTAGGTTGAAATGACACTATTTTTCCAACTATTTTTTCTCTACGTACCAGCATTTTGATAAGTTAGTACATAATCTGAAACAATAACAGTTAATACAAAGAGGGGATTACGTTGAGTCAAAATCCAGATGCCATAGCCCCCCACGGTGGACAGTTGGTTAACCGTATCGCCACACCAGAACAAAGAGCAGAGTTTCTCTCAAAAGCTGACTTTTTGCCGCGAGTGCAACTTGACGATCGCGCCGTTTCGGATCTAGAAATGATTGCGATCGGTGCTTTTAGTCCGCTGACGGGTTTTATGAACCAAGAAGACTACGATCGCACTGTGACAGAAATGCGATTAGCTAACGGTCTTGTGTGGTCAATCCCGATTACACTATCGGTAAGCGAAGAAGTGGCTTCCCCGTTGCTAGAAGGCAGCTTAATCCGTCTGGATAACTCCAGAGGCGAATTTATCGGAGTTTTGCAACTCACGCAAAAATATCACTACGACAAAACCCGCGAAGCAATCAAAGTCTATCGCACTGATGATGTAAAACATCCCGGCGTGCAGGTACTCTATAACCAAGGTACTGTACATCTGGGGGGTGATATTTGGTTGTTGCAACGCGAACCTCATCCCCAGTTTCCCACTTATCAAATCGATCCAGCCGCCTCACGGCAACTATTTAAAGACAAGGGTTGGAAAACCATCGTCGGCTTTCAAACTCGCAACCCCATCCACCGCGCCCATGAATATATTCAAAAGTGCGCTTTAGAAATCGTTGATGGTTTATTTTTGCACCCATTAGTCGGGGCGACTAAAGAAGATGATATCGCCGCTGACGTGCGGATGCGCTGTTATGAAATTTTGCTGGAACATTACTACCCCTTAGACAGAGTAAGTTTAGCAATCAATCCAGCCGCAATGCGTTATGCTGGGCCTCGTGAAGCTATATTCCATGCTTTAGTCCGCAAAAACTACGGCTGTACTCACTTTATCGTTGGACGGGATCATGCTGGTGTCGGTGACTATTACGGCACTTACGACGCTCAATATATCTTTGATGAATTTGAACCAAGTGAATTAGGCATTGTGCCGATGAAATTTGAACACGCTTTTTACTGCACGCGCACTAAGCAGATGGCAACATCTAAAACCAGTCCCAGCAGGCCAGAAGAACGCATTCACCTATCAGGGACAAAAGTTAGGGAAATGCTACGGCGCGGTGAGTTACCTCCACCAGAATTTTCTCGTCCAGAGGTAGCAGCAGAGTTAGCACGGGCAATGCGGATAGAAGTACCAGCTTAGGACATGGGGCAAAACAGTTCTAAGTGCTGAGTGCTGAGTGAAGAGTTAGGAGTTAGGAGTTAGGAGTTAGGAAGAATTTTCCCCCTACCCCCTGCTCCCTGCCCCTCCGCTCCCACGTTTTTGTAACTTTACAATACAGAGTTCAGCCCTGTAAGCTGCTAACTGATAGCTGAGGGCTGATAGCTAATTATGAAACGTCGCGCGTTTTTAGAGAGAATTGGCTCAATACTCGCGGTATTGGGGATAACTGAAGCTGAGTGGTTGTCTTTGGGAAATCGCTATTACCAGGCTTTGGCACAACCCAGTCCGCGCAAGTTGGCATTGTTGATAGGTATTAACCAATACCCAAAAATTCCAGCCCTCAGTGGTTGTCTGACGGATGTGGAACTACAAAGAGAACTTTTGATTCATCGCTTTGGTTTCCAAGGGTCAGATATTTTAACCTTAACTGAGGAACAAGCTAGTAGAGAATTCATTGAGGCGGCTTTTTTGGATCATCTAGGTAAGCAAGCTAAACTTGGTGATGTGGTCGTCTTTCACTTTAGCGGTTATGGCAGTCGCGTAAAATTGGATACATCAGCAGAGACAATGCAAAATGCTCTGGTGCCAGCTAATGCCAGTTCCAAATCACAAGATGAAAAAATAGTCAACTATATATTAGAAGAAACTGTACTGCTATTATTGCGATCGCTCCCTACAGATCGAGTCACAGCAGTATTAGATACTAGCTATTATGTGCCAACCCCAGTATTAGGATTAAAAGTTCGTGCCCTTCAGGAATCAGTAGAGGCAAAGCTAGCAGCAGAAGAACTCGACTTTCTCCAACAACTCAAAACTCAAAAGTTACCCAGCACACCGATTGTCTTAGCAGCTACCTCAAATTCCAAACAGTCGGCGAGGGAAGAACTCTTTTCTGGTTTTAGTGCCGGGTTATTTACCTACGCCTTGACGCAGTATTTGTGGGAATTCACCCCAACTACCAGAATTCAAGTCGCACTCTCCTATATGGAAAATTCTCTATCCAAATTGGGAAGTAAACAGCAACCAAGGAATCTGGAAAACCTCTCTCCAAACCTCTCTCCTCTTAGGAGAGAGGCTTTGAATTCTCCCCCTTCCCTTGTAGGGAAGGGGGCTGGGGGGTTAGGTTTGCCAGACAGTATCATTGGTGCAGAAGGCGCGGTGACAGCGATTGAAGAAGACGGCAAAACAGTCCAGCTATGGTTAGCAGGATTACCGCCACAAGTGCTGCTATACTACGGAGTTAATTCTCGATTTACCTTAGCAACAACAACAGAAGAATTAGTATTGCGATCGCGGACTGGATTAACAGCAAAAGCGCAAATTTTCCAAATTGAAGGTGCAAATTCCCTACAAGTCGGGCAACTTGTCCAAGAAGCAGTCCGAGTTTTAACCCGAAATATCCATTTAATAATTGCTTTGGATACTGGATTGGAAAGAATTGAGCGGGTAGACGCCACAAGTGCGTTCGCTGCCTTTCCCCATGTCTCCACCGTAGTCGCAGGAGAAAAACCAGCTGATTATTTATTTGCCAAACTACAGGAAATTCCCAGTCGTTATGGTCTATTTTCTCTTGGTGGCGAGGTAATTCTCAATACCACTGGAGAAGTAGGAGAAGCAGTGAAATTAACAGTGCAAAGGTTAGCACCAAAATTATCAACTCTGCTTGCAGCCAAGTTATGGCGACTTACAGAAAATCAAGGTTCTTCCCGCTTGGCTCTCAAGGTTACTTTAGAAATAATTAGTGGTATATCACCACAGGTAGTGATGCAGCGTGAAACAATACGAACTTTAAAACCTGAAACTTCGAAAAAAAAATCACTCCCCACTCCGATTGTCCCTATCGGTAGTCGAATGCAATATCGGGTAGAAAACCAGAGCGATCGCCCAGTATATTTAATCTTGCTGGGATTAAATAATAATCATACAGCGATCGCCTTCTACTCTTGGGAAACCCCCCAAGAACCAAAGGCGGCAGACACCAAACCCTTGCTTAAAGAAGTCGTCATCGCGCCAGGTGAAACCCTCACCCTACCCCAAACTAATACTGCCTCGGAATGGGTGATTTCGGGGCCAGCTTCTGAGTGCGAACACCAACTGATTTTTAGTACAGCCCCCTTTAACGGAACTCTCGCCGCCTTAAACACTGCCAAGTATTCCACAGCCGAAGAAGGGCCAATTGGCCCATTGTTGAATTCCTTAGACGTTGTACAAGCCTTGCTACAAGACTTACATAACGCTAGTGCCCTCAAAACGGAGATGAACGGCACAACAGCCGATTCACATAGCTTGGATGTGAATAATTGGGCAAGTCTTAGCTTTAGTTTTCAAGTGTTGTAAGTCAGTGTGAATCATTAAAGGTTTGTAGTTAGTGCTTCTACTAAAGCCTGATTTTGCTCATCTGTCCCAACAGTGATACGTAATTTATCATCTAGTCCAGGCTGCTTGAAATAGCGGATTAAAATTCCCTGTTCCTTGAGTTTTTGATAAAGGTATTCTGCGTTTCCTTTTTTTGGCTGTGCCAGCAAAAAGTTAGCTTGGGAATCCCAGACATGAAAACCTAATTGTTTCAAGTCTGTTGCTAACTTAGTCCGTGATGCTTTAATCTTGGCTACACAAGCATTTTTATAAGCTTGGTCAGTGATAGCAGCTGCACCAATTGCACAAGCGATCGCATCGATGTTATAGCTATCTTTAACCTTAAACAATCCCTGCAAAAGTTTAGGATTCGCCACCCCAAAGCCCAACCGTAATCCTGCCAACGAGTACCCCTTAGATAGTGTCCGAAGCACAATGACGTTTTCGTATTCCTTAACCAAAGCCAATGCATTCTCTTCGGTAAAATCTATGTATGCTTCATCAATCACTAAAACTCCAGATAACTGGCTGGCTAATTTTCGCAAATCATTTGTTGCCACCACATGCCCTGATGGACTATTGGGCGACGCAATAAATGTTACCGCCCCATTGGCAGCAACTAATTCGTCCTTTGGTAAACTGTAGTCTTTGCTGTAGGGAATCTCAATAATTTCCGCCGCTTGCATTTCTGTTAAGGTGCGATATAGCACGTAAGTAGGCATCGGATAAACTACCTTTTTCCCAGGTTCAGCACAGGCTCGAATTACCACACTCAACAATTCGTCACTGCCATTTCCGACAATTATCCAATCACTAGGAATTCCTAAAACTTTACTTGCAGCTTGCCGGAACTCCCCCCCGAAAGGTTCTGGATACCGCCGCAACCACTCACCATCAATATTCCGTAGCACAGCTAATGCCGCAGGCGAAGGAGGATAGGGGTTCTCATTGCTGTTAAGTTTAATAATTTGTGTACCGCGTTGAGGCTGCTCACCGGGAATATAGCTAGCCATTGCATCAACATTAGAGCGAAAGTAGTTGGTCATAGGGACATGGTAAATTGGGTGCGATGTCTACGATAGTTACTGAGCGGCTGGTGAGCGGAGTCGAATGCCATACCACTTTATAAATTACGAATTACGAATTATAAAAATATGCCAGATAAATGGAATCCAGAACTATACGAACGATTTCAAGCTGAAAGAAGCCGTCCATTCTACGACTTGGTAGACATGGTACATCGGCAAGAAAACTTACGAGTTATTGATTTAGGGTGTGGAACCGGAAAATTAACGAAATATCTGCATGAAACCTTAGCAGCAGAGGAGACTTTAGGGATAGATGCTTCTGAGAAAATGCTGGAAAAGGCGCGTCAGTTTGAAGGCAATGGACTACGGTTTGAGCAAAGACGGATTGAGGAAAACCCAGGAGATGGGGAGTTTGATGTGGTTTTTTCTAATGCGGCATTGCAGTGGTTGACGGGACATGAGGTTTTATTTGAGAAATTGCGGGCAAAACTGCGGCCTGGTGGACAGCTCGCTGTACAAATACCAGCGATGGATAGTGAGCCAGTGCATCAGATAGCAGTTGAAACTGCACAGGAATTCAGTCAAGAATTAAGAGGATATGTGCGGCGTTTAGAGGTACTTCCCCCAGAAACATACGCCAGAATCTTTTATAAGTTGGGATTTGTCAAGCAGGAAGTCAAGCTTCAAATTTATGGACATGTGTTGCCCTCACGAGAAGCCGTGATAGATTGGTATCGTGGGACATTGCTAACAGCTTATGAGTCCCAACTAAATGCTCAAACCTATGAGCGATTTGTGGAACGCTATCAGCAGAAGTTATTCGAGTTGCTAGAGGATGAGCGCCCGTTCTTTTTCCCCTACAAGCGCATCTTAATGTGGGGGCGTATTTAAGAAACCGAAGCTAATTAGCTGAAAACTTTTCTGTGTATAAGTGGGCGATACTGGATTTGAACCAGTGACCCCATCCGTGTGAAGGATGTGCGCTACCCCTGTGCTAATCGCCCAAGAGCTTTTATATTACCATAATTTACTAAATAGCAACGTAAGTTGAAATGTCAAAGGCTTAGTTGTTGCGCCTACGCAATTGAAGTTATTCTTCATCATTGCCGTATGTCACACAAGGACTGTCAATTATGAGTGCTGGCTCAAATGAATTGCAGAAAATAACGGTAGAACAATTAACCTCAACTTCGTCAGGGTGAATGCACGTTATCGCTTCTTCTACTAAGGCATGGAAAGCACAATCATTGCAGATAGTCTGACATTTGTTCACTAAGTATAAATTTTTAAATGGTATTGCGATCGCACCTCAATCAGTTAAATCAGAACAAGTAGCGCCAAAATCAAATATTTAAATCGCGTAGAGCCAGACGAATTTGCTCGGCTCGTCTGCGGTTGACACCAAGATCAGATTCTCCCACGCGCGAAGCCGAGCGCAGATGAATTACTGACTCATTAGGAGGTAAATAAAATTCTACATCATCAACAAATTGGAAGATGCGGCTTTTAGAAAGAGCGTGGATGTAATTATCTGTTTGTTCTACAATTTCTGTACGGGGAACAACACTGATAACTTTTAGTAAGATTTCTCTAGCTGCATTACGGTCTACATGATAAGCAATCGGGTCGATAGCGTGTTTTTCATCTGCGTTTTGGCTGACAACACAGTTGTCTGAAGCCGGACAAGAACTCAGATGACCATTATCAATTCCCAAGCTAGAAGCAGCCCAAGTAGCCCCAGGAAGTATTAAACTACTAATCAAAGTTAAGAGTATTGCAAAAATACTCCGCAAGAATCGCTGCCGGAACGCTGTTAGCAAACGGGACATAATAAATTTACTCCTTTTGTTCGGTTATTTCGGGTGAGTACTGCGAATTGCTGGTTCGCTCTACAGATTATCATCTATCCAGCCAGACTCTGAGTTTGGACAATCCCAATGTAGCCGCGCCGACCAGTCCCTTGTGCCATTATTCCTGCCAATAACGGAATCAAGCCAAAAAAGTGACCAATAATTCAGATTTCCATTGACTACGAACCCAAAATCATTAGCAGGGGTTGCGACTGCATTCCCTGGTGATTCCAGCTTTGACTCGGAAGAATTGGCTGGTATCGGCTTTGTTGTGGCCAATGTTAGAAAGTTTGATGGTTGTAGATGAATATAGGAATAATCCAGCCTTACAGTAACGGGTTTTTAGAAGTTGTACCAGAGAGCGATTATTGGCAGATTGCAGCTATACACATCAATGGTCAAGCCTACTGCCCTACTCCTCAGCTTTATCGTTCAGAAAAAGTGGCATTAGCAAAAGCAACACAAATTTATGATTGGATAGCTGACCACGAACACCAAATCAGTGATGAGGCTTACTACTGCTCTGAATTGAAACTCATTATCTGGCAGCAACCAAAAGTATCTTAGTTAACTAGGCAGATTGCTTGCCTTGGGCAAATCTGATAGTAGTTTCGTATTAATGTTTCAGAATAAGGCTATAGTCCCTGCCGCAAATGTGGGGATTTTAGTTTGTTGATAGGATGTGTAGCCATACCCACGCGCTTCAGAAAGTCATGTTAAGTCGAAGTAGCTAGGTTCTGGGTGCAGGGGTAACTGAAGATTCATTTCTTTAGTTTATCTAAAGTCGCATCTAAGTTATCAAATTACCTTTCTAAGATAGAAGCAGCAACTATAAGTTGCTATAGATGACTAAAACCCAATTAACAGCTAGTGGCTGCGGAGAACATAAAAATGACTAAAGCGCCAGAATCTTTAGACTTATCTGCCTACGATGCTACAGACAGAGCCTTAGATCGTGACTGTACAACCTTATCCCGTCACGTCCTCCAACAACTTCAGAGTTTTTCGCCAGATGCACAGGATTTGAGTGCGCTGATGAATCGCATCGCCCTAGCCGGGAAACTGGTTGCTCGTCGCATGAGTCGCGCTGGTTTAATGGAAGGTGTTCTTGGATTTACTGGCGAAGTTAATGTCCAAGGCGAATCCGTCAAAAAGATGGATGTCTATGCCAATGATGTATTTATCTCAGTGTTTAAGCAAAGCGGCTTAGTCTGTCGCCTCGCGTCTGAGGAAATGGAAAATCCTTACTACATCCCGGAAAATTGCCCCATTGGGCGCTATACCCTACTGTATGACCCAATTGATGGCTCATCCAATACTGATAATAATCTCAGCTTGGGTTCCATTTTCGCCATTCGCCAACAAGAAGGAACTGATAGCGATGGTAAGGCAACTGACCTGCTCACCAACGGACGTAAGCAACTCGCTGCCGGATACATCCTGTATGGGCCTTGCACAATGCTGGTTTATACTATAGGTAAGGGGGTTCATTCCTTTGTTCTCGATCCCAGCTTAGGAGAGTTTATTCTTACAGAAGAAAATATTCGCATTCCTAACCACGGTTCTGTTTACAGCGTGAATGAGGGTAACTTTTGGCAGTGGGAAGAATCGATTCGAGAATACATTCGCTACGTTCATCGCACAGAAGGCTACAGCGCTCGTTATAGCGGCGCAATGGTGAGCGACATCCATAGAATTTTGGTTCAAGGCGGCGTGTTTCTCTACCCAGGCACAATTCAAAACCCTGAAGGAAAATTACGCTTGCTTTATGAAACTGCTCCTCTCGCCTTTTTAATTGAGCAAGCAGGTGGCCGTGCTACTACAGGACTGGTAAATATCTTGGATGTGGTGCCAAAAAAACTGCATCAGCGCACGCCTTTAATTATTGGCAGCAAAGAGGATGTCGCCAAGGTGGAGTCTTTTATTCAAAACGGACACTAGAAGACAATTCGTAATTACTGTTACGTAAGGGTTTTAGACGTTTTATAAGAGTGAATTATGTCCTCAGTGCTGTACTCTCATCTGCCATTAATTAAACGTTAATCATGGTGATTTAAGATTGGGAATGCAAAATAGGGCTTTTTGAAGATCAATTAAGGATTATCTCAGCTGGCCGATGCAATAAGTGATTGGCAACGCCACAATTCAAAAGTAACCATCAATATTTGATGCGTTTTGCCAAATTTACTTAGAAACATCACTATACAGGAGTGAAATAAACTAGCTATGTCTACCAATCATCTACTAGAAATTAACCAATACGGTCAAAGTATCTGGATGGATAATTTGACCCGTGACATTATTCAATCAGGTGAACTCAAAGACATGGTTGAAAATCAAGGTATATCTGGGATTACTTCTAACCCAGCTATCTTTGAAAAAGCGATCGCTGGTAACGTTATTTATGATGCCGATATCGAAGCCGGAGTTCGGGCTGGCCTACCCATAGACAAAATTTACGAATCCCTAGTTTTTGCAGATATCCGTAATGCGTGTGATATTTTACGCCCTGTTTATGAAGCCTCGAATAGACTAGATGGTTATGTGAGTATTGAAGTACCGCCAACCATTGCCCATGATACCGAAGCAACAATAGCCGAAGCCCGCCGCTATTTCCAAGAAATTGGTCGGGAAAATCTGATGATTAAAATTCCTGGTACAGAACCTGGTTTGCCAGCAGTGGAACAGGTAATAGCCGAAGGGATGAATGTTAATATTACGCTGCTGTTTTCTGTAGAAAGCTATATAAACACAGCAATGGCTTATATTCGGGGCTTAGAAAAACGGCTGGCTGAAGGTAAGGACATCAGTAAAATTGCTTCAGTCGCTAGCTTCTTCCTCAGCCGGATCGATAGCAACATTGACGGCAAGATTGATGCTAAGTTGAAAAAAGGCGTTGATGATATTTCCGTGGAAGCAAAGCTAAGAGCTGTGAAAGGGAAAGTAGCGATCGCTAACGCTAAGATTGCGTATCAAGAATACAAGAAAATCATTAGAAGCGAGCGTTGGCAAGAGTTGGCAGCAAAAGGGGCTACAGTACAACGGCTACTTTGGGCTAGCACCAGCACCAAAGACCCCAACTACAGAGATGTGATGTATATCGAAGAGTTGATTGGCCATGATACCGTCAACACCGTACCACCAGCGACGATTAAAGCTTGTGCCGATCATTGTAACGTAAGCGATCGCTTAGAAACTGATGTAGACAAAGCTTACACGCTGATCGAAAACCTCAAAGATCCCGACATCAACATCGATCTCGATAACGTAATGGATGAACTGTTAGTCGATGGTATTGACAAGTTTATCCAGCCCTTCCAGTCCTTGATGAACTCTTTAGAAGGCAAGATCAAGGTATTGTCACCAGTGTAGGGACTGGGTATTGGGGACAAGGGGACAAGGGAAGAGGGACAAGGGGACGAGGAGAACAAGGGGACAAGGAAAATAACCCATGCCCCATGCCCCATGCCCCATGCCCAATGCCCAATGCCCCATGCCCAATGCCCAATCTCAAAATCCAAAACCCAAAATCCAAAATTGTTATGGTTAGTCTGCTAGAAAATCCCTTGCGCGTTGGTCTGCAACAACAAGGGATGCCCGAACCCCAGATTATAGTCATTTTTGGCGCTTCTGGCGATCTCACCTGGCGCAAACTAGTGCCAGCACTTTACAAATTGCGGCGAGAACGGCGTATTCCCCCAGAAACGACAATTGTCGGTGTGGCACGTCGAGAATGGAGCCATGAGTACTTCCGCGAACAAATGCAAAAGGGCATGGAAGAAGCCCATCCTGATGTCGATTTAGGGGAACTCTGGCAAGACTTCTCTCAAGGTCTGTTTTACAGTCCTGGGGATATAGACAACCCCGAAGGCTACCAGAAACTGAAAAACTTATTGAGCGAATTAGACGAAAAACGGGGCACGCGAGGTAATCGCATGTTCTACCTCTCGGTTGCCCCCTCATTCTTTCCTGAAGCGATTAAGCAGTTAGGAAGCGCCGGGATGCTAGAAGATGCCTACAAACATCGTCTAGTAGTTGAAAAACCCTTTGGTCGAGACTTGGCTTCTGCCCAGAGTCTCAACCAAGTGGTACAAAAATTTTGTAAAGAAAACCAAGTATACCGCATTGACCACTACTTGGGTAAAGAAACAGTCCAAAATTTGCTGGTGTTTCGCTTTGCCAATGCGATTTTTGAACCGTTGTGGAATCGTCAATTTGTTGACCACGTGCAAATTACCGTGGCAGAAACCGTGGGAGTGGAAGACCGGGCTGGTTACTATGAAAGCGCCGGCGCACTACGGGATATGTTGCAAAACCATTTAATGCAACTTTACTGTCTAACGGCAATGGAAGCACCCAACGCAATGGATGCCGACAGCATCCGCACAGAAAAAGTGAAGGTACTCCAAGCTACTCGTTTAGCTGATGTTCACAATCTGTCGCGGTCAGCAGTACGCGGTCAGTATAGTGCTGGCTGGATGAAAGGTCAAGCAGTGCCAGGGTATCGGACAGAACCAGGCGTTGCTCCCAACTCCACCACACCGACCTATGTCGCCATGAAGTTTTTGGTAGATAACTGGCGGTGGAAAGGTGTTCCTTTCTACTTGCGTACCGGGAAGCGGATGCCGAAAAAAGTCAGCGAGATTGCCATTCACTTCCGCGAAGTTCCATCTCGGATGTTCCAATCTGCTGCCCAACAGACAAACGCCAATATTTTGACAATGCGGATTCAGCCGAATGAAGGTATTTCCCTGCGTTTTGATGTGAAAATGCCGGGGGCAGAATTCCGTACTCGTTCCGTTGACATGGACTTTAGTTATGGTTCCTTTGGCATCCAAGCCACATCTGATGCCTACGATCGCTTATTCCTTGATTGTATGATGGGCGATCAAACATTGTTCACCCGCGCGGATGAAGTAGAAGCCGCTTGGCAGGTAGTAACGCCAGCCCTTTCCGTTTGGGATGCACCCGCCGACGCCAATACTATTCCCCAATATGAAGCTGGAACCTGGGAACCAACAGAAGCAGAATTCTTAATTAACCAGGATGGCCGTCGCTGGCGCAGACTTTAGAAAGTTAGAAGTGATGAGTTAATAGTTAGGAGTAATAAATTATGAGTTTTTGAGTTAATAATTTCAGTTATTCTAACTTTTAACTCCTAACTCCTAACTTTTAACTCCTAACTTCTAACTTTTAACTCCTAACTGATTCACCAAACAAAGCTGACAACTTAAAACTACTATGGCTCCCCAAGCTTCTACAATTTATTCACTTCAGACGCCAAAAGATATTTCGCTTAACGAAATAGAAGCGGAACTTAATCAAATTTGGCAAAGTTACGGCATTACTGGCGAGGACGGTGGGCTTCCTGCTGCCACTCGCGCCACAACATTTACCTTAGTGGTTTACGAACCCGAAGAAACCCAGTATCTTTTGGCTACTTTGGGATTTTACAACGGCCCGCTTGACGGGATTTTAGGGCCTCAGATGGTAGCTGCCTTGCGGCAAGTGCAGAGAAAACATGCACTACCAGATACTGGAACAGCAACACCTGAAACCCTGGCTATCTTGAGAGAAGAATTCATCAAACGTCAAGGAAACAGCGCTGCGGGAGACAATGCTTCTATTGAACTTCCTAGCTTAAATGCCCCAAGCCCTAGAATTGCTGATGAAATCGCCCTCCGCAACCCTTGCCGGATCATCGCGCTATTTCCCATTACTGGCGAAGATCAAGGGGTGAAAGCTCAAGTTTCTGCCTATTGCCCGATCCAAAAGCAATCGTCAAGCACACTAATTTGCTGCGAATACATCACTATCAGCGGTACTGCTGCTGCCTTAGAACGCATCGGTGGTATGATTCCAGCATTGTTGATTGGTGGCTTACCAAAGTTTCTCTGGTGGAAAGCAACACCAGACCCCAATAACAGTCTATTCAAGCGGTTGGCAGCCGTCTGCAATAATGTGATTGTAGATTCTTGCCGCTTTAACGAGCCAGAAAGTGACTTACTCCGCCTCCAAGAATTGGTGGACAGTGGGGTTCCCCTGGCTGACCTCAACTGGCGTCGCCTCTCAGCATGGGAGGAATTGACAGCTGAAGCTTACGACTCACCTCATCGTCGGGCTGCCCTTCGGGAAGTTGACCGAGTAACTATTGATTACGAAAAAGGCAACCCCGCACAAGCATTACTGTTTTTAGGTTGGTTGGCAAGTCGTCTAGAATGGCAGCCTATTTCCTATAAAAAGGAAACCGGAGATTATGACATCACTCGCATTAACTTTATTGCCCAAGACCAACGGGAAATAGAAACCGAATTAGCGGGCGTTCCCCTTGCTGATGTGGGTGATATTGCTGGCGACTTGATTGCTTTGCGCCTCAGTTCGACCAATCCGAAGGCAGACTGTGGTACAGTAATTTGCTCGGAAACTGGTGGTTGTATGCGGATGGAAACCCACGGCGGCGCTCAATCTGCTGGTCTATTTCAACAGGTGACTTCACTTTCAGAACAAAAGGCGGAAGCTTTGCTGAGTCAGCAGGTACAACGCTGGGGTCGTGAGTCACTTTTTGAAGAAAGTCTAGGGATTACAGCGAATATTTTCAAGTTGACAACAAATAGTTAGTTGCGCCTGGAAACAATAAAAGTTACCAAAATTGCCGAAATCAAACACAAACTCTTCAGATTTTTGGATATTTCAATCATCTGGAGGGTTTTTCTATTTTCCTTGGAGGCAAGAGACGCGATGAATCGCCGTCTCTACAAGAATCAATCCTTTGTATATACGGCGATTTATCGCGTCTTTGGGGATCAATAATTTTCATCAAAAAACTTTAACCGAACCGTATTGCATTAACATAGCAAGTCGATGCATTGGCATAGCAGGTCGATGCATTGGCATAGCAGGTCGATGCATTGGCATAACAGGTCGATGCATTGGCATAGCAGGTCGATGCATTAACATAGCAGGTCGATGTATTAGCATTACAGGTCAAGACGTGGACAGCTTTAGAAGACTTTTGTGTACACCGTAGCCTTGCTTAAGAGAAGAATTTAGGGTGAGGTTTCGATTCATCCCAGAAGTCTATTGAAAGGATATGTCGTATTTGCCTCCACGCTCAAGAGCGGTTTTGTAAGCAGGTCGTCCATGAATGCGCTCGACAAATTCTTTGAGCTTTGGTCGGTTTTTGACCTCTTCGGGGAGTGCAGCGACTACTTCCAGAGGAAAGCTCATTTGGATATCGGCGGCGGTAAATTCATTGCCTGCAAACCACGTATTTTTACGGAGTTCGTCTTCTATGTAGTCAAAGTGAAGTTTGATTTGGGGCGCGACGAATCCGCTAACTACACTGCTGTCGCCTGCCCCGAAATTGTTCAATACCAGCCGCATTACCAGTGGTGGCATTGCCGAACCTTCGGCGTAATGCAGCCAATACTTATAGCGCAGATGCTCTGGCGTACCGGATGCCGGGACTAGCCGACCATTACCATAGCGATCAACTAAGTATTCGATAATTGCACCCGACTCAGCGATTGTCAAGTCTGCATCTGTGATTACTGGTGACTTGCCGAGGGGATGGACTTGGCGCAGCGACTCAGGTGCCATCATCGTCTTGGGATCGCGTTCATAGAATTTAATCTCGTATTCGATACCTAATTCTTCAAGCAGCCACAGCACACGCTGCGATCGCGAGTTGTTAAGATGATGCACAGTTATCATAAAACGTTCCTTTTTTGGTAGCTTATTGCTATCTGACTTTCAGCTAATTTCCAACTATACTATTAGACTTTTTCAGCCTAACTCCCCTAATTGGCTGGTTTTCTTGTTTCTAATTGGTATAAGTTTGAGTTAGTTGGTTTGATAAACCCGTGTATCTGCTTTTGCAAAAAGCGACGATGGACGCACAGCCAATAATCGAAATAGTTGCTACATAAAAACCTAATTTGTTTCATTTATGGCTTTAGTCATTGCCGGGGAACGTAGTGGGGTGGGTAAGACAACAGTCACGCTCACCCTTTTAGCATCTTTACGCCGTCGCGATCGCTTGGTGCAATCTTTTAAGGTGGGGCCAGACTACATCGATCCGATGTTTCATCAACACGTAACTGGTCGTGCTTGTCGCAATTTAGACCCAGTATTGACTTCTGAAGCCTACGTTCAGCAATGTTTTACCCGTCATAGTCAACTGAGTGAATACTCCCTAGTGGAAGGGGTAATGGGGTTGTTTGATGGAATTGGGCATGGGGAATTGGGCATGGGGCATGGGCAAGAAAAGCAAAAATTAACTGATTTTGCGAGTACGGCACACATTGCGCGGCTGTTAGATTTGCCTGTGGTGGTGGTGATCGATTGCAGTCGTTTATCTGGTTCTGTAGCTGCGATCGCTCACGGCTATCGATCTTTTGATCCCCGAATTAAAATAGCTGGGGTGGTATTAAATCGTGTGGGAAGCGATCGCCATCTCTCTCTCCTCAAAGATTCCCTAGAACCCTTACAGTTACCTATTCTCGGCGTAATGCGCCGTCAAGATAACATCACAATTCCCGATCGCCACCTGGGTTTAGTACCCACAGCCGAACTTCCTGAACTCAACGCTTTAATCGATCGCCTCGCCGATTTAGGAGATACTTGCTTCGATTGGCAACGCTTATTACCTTTGTTAAAATCAGAACCTCTTTCTCTCTCCGCTTCAGCCTCCTTATCTCCCTTATCCCCAGTTAGAATTGCAGTAGCCCGCGATCGGGCTTTTAATTTTTACTACCAAGATAATCTCGATTTGCTGCAACAACTTGGTGCAGAATTGGTTTTCTGGAGTCCCTTAGAAGATGCTGGTATACCAAAAGATATCCAGGGAATGTATTTTGGCGGTGGTTTCCCGGAAGTTTTTGCCCAGCAACTCGCAGAAAATACTAGCGTTCGTCATGCAGTGAAAACGGCAATACTTAAAGGAATGCCTACGGTTGCCGAATGCGGAGGATTGATGTATCTGTGTGACCAAATTATCGATTTTGAAGGTAAATCTTGGTCAATGGCGGGAGTGCTACCAACATCTGCTGTGATGGGTGGACGTTTAACTTTGGGCTATCGTCGTGCAGTAGCTTTGCAAGATAATTTGTTAGTTAAAGCAAATACAACTGTTTACGGACATGAGTTTCATCGTTCCCATTTAACCTTAACTCCCACTCAGCCCCTATTTGAAACTTCTCGCTACGATTGTGAAGAAAATATGGGATGTGAAGGATGGGGTTTACCTGCAAATATTCATGCTTCTTATGTTCATCAGCATTGGGGAGAAAGTAGAGAAATTCCCCAGCAGTTTCTTAAAGAATGTCTAAAAGTAGCATCTTCAGGAACGTGGATTTAAGCCAAGATCAGTATAGATAACCCCAAAACCCTCATGTAGAGACGCGATTTATCGCGTCTTGATTTATTTGGTTTATCGCGGAGTATCGGGACAAAGATACACAAAAAGGCAGTGAAAGAATTCACCGCCTTCTCTTGGAGAAACTTATAACCCCATGTTAGTTTTGCACTTCAACCCAACGGCGGTAAAGCTTTTGAATTTGTTTGAGAAGCGCAGTATGAGCTGGTTGAGTTGAGTCATTCTGCTTTGCCATATCCTGCAATTGAGTCAGGAGTCTAGCTTCTTCGACAGCAACTTCACCATCACTATAAATTAAACCACTGATGGCTTCAATCAGATTTTCGCAATCTTCAAGACTGGGGCGATCGCCTAGATACTCCCGCACCCAGTCGTAGCATTCTTTTGGCTGCACAGGAACTAATTCGTACAGCCAAGGCTTAATTTCTGGATCATTAGCTAAACCTTTTGCTTGAGCTATTTCGCGGAGATATTGCCGTTCTTCTGGCTGGATTCTGCCATCCATCCAGGCGGCTCCAATCAGGATTTTAACTAAGTTTTTTACATTGGAAGGGGAAACCATTGCTGCCTCCTCTGGTAGATTCAGGCCTCCACCAAATCGTACAATCCCAAACAGTATTCATTCGGAATTATTGGTTTTTCTTAAGCGCACCATAAAAAAACCATCCATATCCTGTCGATGGGGCCAAAGTTTAAACCAACCTTGAGGTGTCCTCTCGGTAGAATCAGGTAACTCAATGCCAATGGGAGACTCAATTTGCCAATCAGGTGACTCAGCTAAAAATGCCGAAATTACTTCTTCATTTTCTGCTGGATGCAATGTACAGGTAGCATAAACTAGTACACCACCAGGTTTGACAAAAGTTGATGTATGTGTCAACAATTCTAGTTGCAGCACCGAAAGTTCTTGGACGGATTCTGGTGTCTGTCGCCAACGCGCATCAGCATGACGGTGCATGGTTCCCAAACCAGAACATGGAGCATCGAGTAATACTCGGTCTGCGGTGTTTTGAAATTGATTGAAGTGGCGACTGTCGCCAGTGTAAATTTGAATAGATTGTAAATTTAGCCGTTGAGAATTTTCTTGGAGTTTGCGAAGACGAGAAGGAGTGCGATCGCAAGCCCAAATTTTCCCTTTATCTGCCATTAACTCAGCAATGTGGGTTGTTTTCCCCCCTGGTGCAGCACAGGCATCAATTACCACCTCACCTGGTTGAGGGTCGAGCAAATGACCAACTAATTGAGCGCTAGCATCTTGTACAGTCCACCAACCTTCTTTAAAACCCGGTAGTTTTTGAATTGACCCAGTATTACCAATAAATCGTAAAGCTTGGGGTAAATGAGGAATCCGGCTCACCAAAATACCGACAGATTGCAAAGCCGCCTCAACTTCCTCGATGGAAGTGCGAAGTAGATTGATGCGTAAGTCGATTGTTGGTGGTTGGTTCATCCATTCACACAGTTTTTCTGTATCGGCTAAACCCAATTGTTCTAACCAAACTTGAATAATCCAGTCAGGAAAACTGTGTAAAATGCCCAAGCGTTCCACCTGACTTTTAAAAGTTAACGCGAAACCTAACCCCCCAGCCCCCTTCCCTACTAGGGAAGGGGGAGAATTCAAAGCCTCTCCCCTTTTAGGGGAGAGGTTTGGAGAGAGGTTTTCCAGATCCGGTGAAAAGTCAGAAAATTCTACTGGATTTTCTGGAAGTTGTAACGGATCGCCCTTTATCTTCTCTGCAAGGCGGATGTATTGTCGTAATAGACCGTTAACAAAACCCGTGAGTCCAGAAAAACCGTTTTCTTTAGCGAGTTGGACTGTGGTATTAACAGCAGCTGAGGCGGGAATACGCTCTTGATAACGCAGTTGATAAAAGCCTAGATGTAAGATGGTACGCAGGTCTTGTGGTTGTTGATGAGATTTCTTTTTAGCGAGTTGATCGATGAGAGTATCGAGGGTGCGTTGCCTTCTGACGCTCCCATAAACCAATTCTGTCACTAAGCGGCGATCGTTATCAGGCAAATTAACTTTTTGTAGTACTCTATCTAGGGCAACATCAGCATAAGCCCCTTTATGAACATCTCGCAGGGCGATAAAAGCTAATTGACGGGGGTTTGTCATGAAAACACGATTCAGGAGTCAGGAGGCTTTTGTATTCTAACTCCCAACTCTGCCAATTTTAGATTTTGAATTTTAGATTTCGGATTGAAGTAAAAATCTAAAATCTAAAATCCAAAATTGAATAACTCCCAACTTTCCTATCAAGTCATATAGGGGTCTACACTGGCAATTTCAAACTCACACGCTCTAGAAACCTGTTCTGCTGGTAATTTTCCAAAGCTGATTAATGGTAAAGAACTGGGATCTGCCATCAGTTCTTTTGCTAATAAGAACCCAGTAATTGTCCAAGTTTGATATTTCCTAGCTTGTTTCCCAATCAGTCGCCCTTTTTTCCCATCGTAATACTCTGGCCATTCATCTGTACTAAGGCGTCCTTGGGCAACTTCAATCGCCTTTTGTGCGAGATTTGTTCTATTAGTTTTTACAGCAGCCGCCGCCAACATCCACATTAAAACAGGCCAACTACCAGCATTATGATACGACCAAGGTATATTTTTGGGGTCGCATCCAGTCACAATTCTGTATTCTTCATGTTCCAAAGCTGGGAAACAAATTTTCATTGGCATATCTCCCACCAAATCATCCCATCGATCCTCAATGAGAGTCATAATCGCCTGTGACTGTTCTTCGGTGGCTAAGTCTGAAATGATTGCCATTAAGTTTCCGAGTGAAAAGAAGCGAGTATCTAGCTGCGATGGACCGACATTACCTGCTAAATAACCACCTTTTTTTGGCAACCACTTATCTAATTCATAATAGGGAACAGAATCTACATATATGTTGAACAGATTAACAGCACCCTTACCATATTCTTCACTTTTGAAGCGATAAATTGCATTCAGACGATTAATATCTATCCAATAATGCTGGCGAATATGAGCGCATAAAAGAGGCAAGCGGTTATCAATGGCTTCAACAATATCAGAATTACCTTTACAAATTAGCAGTTCACGAGATGCACGCAATGCCGTGTAAAAGAGGACTTGCAATTCTAAAGGATGCCCATAAATGCCCATACGACGGTCAATCATACAAGCGCCATCTGGAACCAATAGCGTTGGGTACATATCAAAACGATTCGCCAAGCAGATTTCCATGATTAACCTGATTCCATTTTGGAATTCAGGTTGATAGGCGAGATAAAAATCTTTTGTGGCGACTATATAAGCGCGCAACAAAATAATCCACCATAAGCAAGAATCTACAGGTGTAACTCTAGCGATCGCATGTTCACCAAAGTCTGCTTCTAAATATTCTTTTCCATTGTCTGATACAACTTTAAAGCTAGCTGGGATTAATCCTCGTCCTGGCTTATAGGCATCTAATGCCTTTTCTTTAGGCTGCAACTTTAAGGTTTCTTCTAAGAAATTACGAACAATATCGGTTCTACCTTTAATCAGAAAAATTAGAGCAGAAGAAACAAAATCCCGAACAAAGCACTGATCGTAATTGAGCGCCTCTACAGAGGCATCATAAGCGGCTACTGTCCCAACAGGGCGACCTTGATAATAGAGAATTGATTTTTCTAGTGCTAGCCATGCTTCTTCCACTTCTTTTAAATTCTCAGTAGTTTCCAATTCATTTAGGTGCATTGACAGAATAACTCCATAAGGATTGTGAATTTGTGGTAGATGTGTGTTCATTTATTATTTTTGCTATTCTCAGCATAACAAAAACGATTCTTTGAATAGCAAACATAATTAGGCAAACAAATAATCAACTAACAAGGGATAAATTGCTAACATTTATGCAAATTTATTGTTAGTTCATTGCTTGTAATCTATTACTATTTTGGTGAATTATAGTTATTGTTCTCCACCATAAGTAGTAACATGATTGCTAAAAACAGTCACCTAAGATATATTTTTAGATTATTTATTGTTCCGTTGTCTGTCCAGAATCTTTGCTTTACCAAATAAAAACATATCTTCAGTGGTGTTTAGGATCTGTGTGAAATTAAAACTGGTTGCAGTATATTTACTTGAGCAGGATTAGTTTTTGACACTAAGAAGTCAGATTTTCCCCTATTATCTAATAATTTATAACGTTTTTTCTGAATATGCAAGATGAAGGCTAGAAAATTTTAATATGTCAATACTTCTCAAGGGTTAAATATCTTACCCTGCTGACAGATGATATGGGATGTTTATCGGAGTGCGTCAAAAATAATCAAGAGTGCTGAGTTGAAATACCGCCTATTCTGTTGATTGTTTATGCCCAAAAAACATACCAAACCGCATTATCTGCTTTTGTATTGGAGCTTGTTTGGGTTATGAAAAAGTTACAATTACACGGCTTTCTGATACATCAGATGGTAATTCTGAAAGTTGTATATTACCGTTCTTGTACACTCCTTCAATCGATTGCAACATTAGTATTTACCAAATTTGTACTAATGTAAATTATAAAGTTAATACTAAAAAGATGCTGATTTGCTTAAAAACATCAAATTTTTAGGCTGGACTGACGCTAGCTGCTACCGTACCTTACTTCCCCATGTTCGAGCTTATCTGCCAAAACACGCAGAGCTTTAAACCTACCAGCCGTAGCTCTGCTAAAAAACTCTGTAGCGATCGCCAACCTTTAAACTCACATCATGTCCATTATGTCAAGCAGTCCTGCGCTTTTATTAATCAGCAAATAGGCGAACTTGAACCAAAACCCATACGCAATCGGGGAATTATCAACAACCCTGATGAAATCTACAGAAAAGATGGAATAACATTTGTGTGTGCTTCAACAAATTGTGTATAAGAGTTGAAAATGACGATATGGCAACATCTGATATCCTCAAAGAACCTCTACTTTTGCGCCTGAGTCGCTTGTTTGGTGGACTGCGTGGCGATTTTACGGGAGGACTAACAGCAGCAGTGGTAGCATTGCCTTTGGCTTTAGCCTTTGCGGTAGCCAGTGGTGTGGAACCAAAGGCGGGACTTTACACCGCGATTGTGGCGGGAATTGTCGCCGCAATTTTTGGTGGTTCCTCAGTACAGATTACAGGGCCAACAGGTGCAATGGCTGTGGTTTTGGTGGGAATTGTCGCCAAGTACGGCATTGAGAAAGTTTGGATTGCTGGGGTGATGGCTGGGATTATCCAGATTGCCTTGGGGGTTGCCAAACTTGGACAGTTAGTAAAGTTTATTCCCTATCCGGTGACGGCAGGTTTTACTAATGGTATTGCCGTCATTATTTTTTGTGGTCAGTTAAATAATTTCTTTGGTTTAAAATTACCACGTAGCGAACATTTTTTGCCGGGACTGTGGCAAAGTCTAACTCATGTGGAAGCTCTAAATTGGGCAGCAGTTGCCTTAGCAGTTGTGGTGATTGCAACTAATGTTTTATGGCCCAGAATCAATACGACAATACCAGGTTCTTTAGTGGGACTGGTGTTAGCAACTGCGATCGCTTCTGCTTTCCATTTCAATGTACCAACAATTGGCACGATTCCTCAATCTTTACCGATGCCTCAAGGTATTCCCCACTGGAATGATTTTAGTGTGATTCGAGAACTAATTAACCCGGCTTTAGCTTTAGCTGCACTGGGAAGTATTGAATCGTTGCTATCGGCGGTGGTGGCTGATGGCATGACTGTCAGCGAAAAACATAATAGCGATCGCGAATTAATTGGTCAAGGCTTGGCTAATATGATTGTGCCATTTTTTGGTGGTATCCCTGCCACTGGTGCGATCGCTCGAACTGCTGTAAATGTCCGTTCTGGCGGCAAAACCCGACTATCTGGGGTAATTCACGGTCTTGCTTTAGCCATCATCGTTTTAACTTTAGCACCCCTAGCAGCGCAGATTCCTTTAGCAGCACTTGCTGGGATTTTGATGGTGGTTAGTCTGCGGATGATTGAGTGGGAAGCCATTGGTTTATTAATGCGTGCTACCTACTCCGACTTTGCTGTGATGATTCTCACCTGGCTAGTGACAATCTTGTTTGACTTAGTTCTCGCTGTTGAAGTGGGATTGATTGCAGCCGGAGCCTTGTTCATCAAACGGATGAGCGATTTAAGCCTAGTTAAAATACCTGAAACTGAAGTATTTCCCCCTGGTACTCCTCTGGAATTAGGTAAGGAAATTGCCGTTTATCGGGTAGATGGCCCCGTATTTTTTGGTGCTGCTGAACGATTTGCTACCTTCCTCCGCGATGAACCGGAAGTGAAATATTTAATTTTGCGGTTGCGGTTTGTGCCAAATATGGACACAACTGGATTAGTAGCCTTAGAAGATATTTATCATGACTTGGAACGGCACAATTGCCGCTTAATTCTCACAGGTTTACAACCCGAAGTCCAACAACTACTAGAACGTACAGGATTGTTAAAAACAATTGGGTTATCAAATTGTTTTGAAACAACTACAGAGGCAATTTGCTCTATCTCTCCTCAGATTGCATGTTCTCAACCGATAGCAGCTGATTTGAAAACAAAAGAATTGATGGAATTAACTGACTAACAATATTTGGCCAATTCAATACCCAAAGAACCGAAGAGGATTTCTTAAAAGTCGCAAAGTATACTAAAAACTAAAGCCTGATTCAGCAATGAATACAGGCTTTTGATGTTTTTGATTAAATTTGCACAAAGAACTTTAGTAAATAGACCACGCGATAGGGGCGCAAGGCCTTGCGCCCCTACAACAGGTGTTACTGAATAGCGAATCCTTCCGGTCTGATTGCATCTTCCAAATCAACGCCCATCAGGTTAGCTCCCTGGATGTTTGCATTTGTCAGATTTGTATTTTCCAAGTCTGCGTTCTGTAGGTTAGCGGTTTGCAGGTTTGCTCCCAGGAGATTGGCTTTCTCTAAATCTGCATCGAAAAGGTTCGCTCCCGTCAGATTCGCTCCCAAAAGGTTTACTTTGCCTAAATCTGCTCCTTGAAAGTTAGCCCCTTGTAAGTTTGTTTGCTGTAAGTTAGCCCTTTCTAAGTCTGCATTTTGTAAGTTAGCACCCTCCAAGTTTGCCGCTTGCAGGTTTGTGTCCTTTAACAATGCCCCAGTTAGGTTACAACCAACACATTCATTGGTTTGTAATAAACGTCTAACGTTGTCTGCTACAGACACTATTGGCGATACAACCGGAGATATTACTGGTGCTATCACAGGCTCCATTGGCGATTCAACTGGAGATATTACTGGAGCTAGTTCGGATTCTGTAGGTATAGATGGTGTTAGTGTTTGCGCTCTAGCGCTAGGCTGGATAAGCAGAGTAAATCCCGCGACAAATACCAGAAACACTGCTTTTGCGAGCCACTGAGTTAATTTTTTAGAGTTTGATTGATTCATTATTTCCTTCATAATCTGATTCCTATTAGTGGGCTTGCTTTTATAAGAGCCATCGATAATGTGCTTTATTCTCACTTTAGATAACTGGATTGATAAGAGCAAATATTATTGTTATTCATATTGATAAATTCAAGTGATTACAAAATCTTTTTCGATGGGAAACGATCGCTGATTTTTTTTGCTTCCATTCAAGAATTGCGATCGCGTGGAGCGTCCACTGGAGGGGGCGATCGCCTCATACTTAGTTCCCAAGCATTGCCAGACTAGGTAAAAGTCGATATGTTTCACTTTTAATTAAGATAGAGAGTCCCAAGTAAATTAAGATAAAGGGGAAGATTTTTCGACCATAGCGAGTTAGAACGGGAGTCATCAGAGGATTACGAGTCAGGTTGTAAGAGAGTAAGCACCACATCCCAATACTGCAATAGCAAACACAGACAATTACGCCCAAACTTGGAAGATTGCTACTGGCAAACAACGGTACATAAATTCCAATGTTGTTTCCTCCATTGGCAATGGTGACAGCAGAAACGCGGTAAGTTTGAGGATCGCGGATGATTGCGAATAGTGATTTCTTCTGGCGTCCAGATTTGACAGGAGAGTTTAAGTCAACTGACACAGCTTGCACCGTCTCTTCTTCCTCTTGTCGACTGATGAGATTACTGATACCAATGGTGATGGGAAGTAAACCTAGTAAACCAATCCAGCTACTGGGAATGAGCAGACCGCCGAAGAAACCAGGCAGACTGGCGCATACTAAGGTAGTAAATCCCAGAAATTCACCGATAACAATATGCTTAGGACGAAAGTTACGATTGACTTTCCCGAAGAAAGCTGTCAAATATAAGTTGTCGTCAAAGGTGGTTGCAAAAGCGACAGAGATTCCAATCAATAATGTACTAATTAGCCAAGCCATAATTGTTGCTCACAGTAATTCAATGCTGTTTGTCTTAGTCCTCTCTGCTATCTCAATGTGAGGGCAGTTTAGGAGATTTTGTGACTGTTTTTTAACGACAACCGATCGATATTCGTTATTTATCAGCCAATTACCCAATTTTTAGAGGCGTTGCCTCCAATTAAATTGGTGATTTTTTTCTCAGCAAGGTACCTTGGGAGCTCATGAAGTCAATATTATGGCTTTAAGCCAAATAAGAGCAAATACTCTTGTTTTTTAAAATGATAAATAAAAGTGATTGACAATTTTACTAGATGTTTTGGGCTTTGTACCCATTGACACTGACCAGGGGAAAAGGGAAAGAAAAAACCTTTAACCTTTCCCCTAAACCAAATTCTGAGTTCAAAATGCACAAAGCGAGTAGTATTGAATACTGAGCTATTGTTTGAGAAACTTCTATGCAATCGCTCTTATTGAAGAGAACCCTTGTCAGATAGTAAAGCCTCAGATATCCTTGACGGCTAGCATTCAACATCGGTAATATGACTAATCGCCCTCTGACTTCAGTTTTGAGATGTTCAGTAATGTTGGATTTTTAACTTGTAATTATGCTAACCAGTGTTGACCGTTTATTATTTGTCCGGCGAGTCCCGATTTTTAAGGAATTGCGGGATGATTTTATTGTGCGGCTCACTTCAGTGATGAACGAATTGTCATTCCCAGCTAATTACACCATCTTTCGACAGGGAGAAGAAGGGCGATCGCTCTATATCGTCGTGTCTGGTCGAGTTAAAGTTCACATAGGGAATAAACAGTTGGCAGAGGTGGAACAGGGAAAATATTTTGGTGAGATGGCAGTCTTTGATACTCAACCTCGCTCCGCCACCGCAACGACTCTCGAACCTTGTGAATTTTTAGAACTGACGCAAGAGCAACTGTATGATGCGATCGAAGAAACTCCCGAAATTGCGGTGAATATTATTCGTGAGTTATCCCGTCTGATTCGCAGATTGAACGACGATATGAATGTAACTTCTTTGCGGAGTTAATAGACAATTGTAGAGACGTAGTACTGCTACGTCTCTACAAAGTTTCTGGATAATGTAAAATGTGGTTCAAAATAAATCAAAACTGCTGTAAGTTTGATTATTAAACTCAGCACTCATCACTGATTATTACTTAGGGTCGCCCAGACCTGGAGTTTCTTCTTTATCAACTTTAGGCACAAAATCAGGACGTTCTTTGCTTTCCCAACCTGCGGGGCGTTTCGAATTGTACCAAGCTATTGACCCAATGGTGACAGCAGCAATAAAACCAACGACATACACCAAGGTAAAAGCAACTGGAAAATGAGGGGCAGCATCTATAGCTGGTGCTGCTGTTTGCATAAATAATAAATTCATGAGTATATTCTCCACAGTTAGGTGACACTATTTAACACACTATAAGATGAGCGTATCACTTAACATCCCTCTGTAGTTTAGTTTGAGCAACTTCATATTGCATAAAAAAGGGCAGAGGGGCGGGGGAAGTAGCTGATATGTGTAGGTTTATTGCACCTAGTTGTAAAGTACCTCCACCCGTCAGCCTGCGCCCTGCCTCTTGTTCAGCATTTATATCTTTGCCATGCAGACTCGACTATTTGAGCAATGATTTCTGTGTATGTCATACCACCTAAACGTCCCATAATTGGCAAGTCTGAGCGGACATGATGTAGCCCTGGCAATGGGTTAAGCTCCATAAACTGTAATACACCACTAACATCGCAGCGCAGATCCACGCGGGCAGCATCACGGCAACCAAGAGTATGGTAAGCATCCAGCGCTAGTTGCCTTGCCTGTGCTGCCAGTGGTTCAGGATCTATGAGCAAACGATAAGATACCCGTTCCAAATACTCATCTTTGTTGAGGGTGGTGTAGGCAAAAGCTTCTACTTGTCCTGTAAAAATTACTTCCATCACACCTACTACCCGTGAGTTGCTACCATTGCCAATAATGCCTACTGTTACTTCTCTACCAGGAAGAAAGGTTTCCACGAGTATTGGTTGCTGAAAAAGTTCGTGTAACGCTTGATAAGCATTTACTAGCTCCTCGCGTTCTTTGACAAGAGAACGCCCAGTTACGCCTTTAGAACTGCCTTCCGCCATAGGCTTAAGGAAAAGTGGCATTGGCAGCGAGACAGATGCTGCTTCTGCGGTAGTATTCACGACCTCAAAGGGAGCTGTCGGCAAACCGCGATCGCGCACTACTCTCTTAGCAAGCGCTTTGTCTAACGTCAGGGCACAGGTAAGCGGATCGGAAAAGGTGTAAGGTTGAGTGAATAATTCGCAGACTGCCGGAACTTGAGCTTCACGAGAGCGACCCTTTAAACCCTCAGCAATATTGAAAACCAGATCCCAGCGATCGCCTTTTGTTAAACGCCGAACAAGTTCTCTACCATTACCAACACGTTCAACCTGATGACCTAACTGCAATAGTGCTGTTTCTAGCCCGATGATAGTTTCTTCATCATCAAACTCCATCACCTCAGAGGCACTGAAACCAGCCTTAAGGTAGTCTGCCTTCAGGTCATAACACAGACCAATAAATAACCCCATAGCCCGATAATTCCCAGCGAGAAAGCTTTCTCTGTTAGCTTTAATGTACAAATTAGGTGTCTTAATTAAGGAATTCCGATTACTATAGCGATTCTCAATTGCGTGAAATACAGACCTAACCCCCAGCCCCTTAAGAGCTAGGTTGGGGAGTGAGCATCAAAGTCTCTCTCCTTTTAAGAGAGAGGCTTGGAGAGAGGTCAAAATGTATTGCTTCCATTCGAGAAGTGCTATAAATCCTTAATTAAGTGAAAATATCTCATCAACAACCTCAAACCATATAGGAGATTTATCATCAGGAGAACCGTTGTAGTTAGCAGTAATTTCTTCTCCCACTTCTATATCTCGGTAGGCAATCAGATCCAACTCTCGGTCAGCGAATTTTTTCACATAATAAGTATTGGGATTGTAGGAATGGTTGATCAAGGAAGATAAACCTAGAGCGATCGCTGCCGCTTTATCTTCCCAATCGTAGTAATAGTTGCCCAAAATTGTTTTATCTAGGAATTCAACCTGTGCTGCGGGTATAACAACAACTGGCACTCTCTCAACGAGTTCTCCTTTCAAAAAGCGCTTCTGTGCGAAGATACCTCGACCTTTTAGGTTTGTATTACCAACAATCAACATTCCAACTAATCTCCTGCTATTACTTAGTTTTTTGGTTTGCCAAGAACTCAATAGAAACATTTCAATCGGCTCTTTTAGATGATGGCGATCAACTCGTGTACAAATATATAGTGTTATATCAAGTCCGGTTAATCACTTATGATTACCGCATCTGTGCAAAAATCCCAAAAGCCTCTTTCCCCAGCAAGAACTGCGGTCTATAATGATCAGTCTTTAGCCGGACACGATATTACCCCTGTTCAACTGGATCTATATATGTATACGTATTACCTGCCCAATTTTGCACTGTAGCTGTGCCCTTCTCATAAGCAACTAGAGTCTCGGCTTGAATTGGGACTTTGCCACCACCGCCAGGGGCATCAATTACATAGGTTGGTACAGCGTAGCCAGTAGTATGACCACGTAATTTAGAAATTAAATCAAGCCCAGTTTGCACACTCGTTCGCAGATGTGCAGTACCAACAACTGGATCGCATTGATAAAGATAATAAGGTCGCACACGCAGCTTGAGAAGACCGTGAAACAGATTCTTCAGGGCTTTTTCCGAATCATTCACACCTTTTAACAGCACAGTTTGACTGCCTAGAGGAATGCCGCCATCAGCGAGGCGATCGCAAGCTTGTGCCACTTCTGGGGTCAGTTCCTGCACATGACAAAAGTGCAAAGATAGCCACACACGATGTTTACGAAGTAAGGCAACCAGTTCCGGTGTAATTCGCTGCGGTAAAAAACTCGGCACACGAGAACCAATTCGGATAAATTCAATATGCTTAATGGCACGCAGCCGCCTAAGCAAATTGTCTAAAGGTTCATCAGCCATCAAGAGAGGATCGCCACCGGAAATTAGCACATCACGGATCTCAGTGTGTTCCTCCAGATAAGCTGCGATCGCATCCAACCGCCGTGTTACTGGATACATCTCACCTTGGCTCACCAAACGAGAGCGGGTGCAGTAACGACAATAAGCGGCGCAACTATCTAGGGCAAGCAGCAACACTCGGTCAGGGTAGCGGTGTACAAGTCCTGGTACTGGAGTGTCACCATCCTCACCGCATGGATCTACCATGTCTGCTGGACTAACTATTAGTTCTTCTTCCCGTGGTATCACTTGTAACCGTAGTGGACAAAGCGGATCTTCTGGATCAAGTAGTGATGCAAAGTATGGGGTTACGGCTACAGCAAACTTCTCTGGTGCAATTAAAAGTCCCTGTTCTTCGGTAGCACTAAGCCTTAATAACTTCTGAAAGTGTTCCAGCTTAGTCAACCGATGCCGCATTTGCCAGCGCCAATCGTTCCAGCGTTCTTGATTGTAAGTCTCTCCCAAAATCTGACAAATTTCTTCACACCGAATATCAGTTACTAAAGGATCTAGAGTAGTCTTTTTGATCATGATTTAGAACTAAATTAAACTAAGAATAATAAACCAATCAAAGCCTAGTAGAGTGCGACGCAAATCCAGCTACCATCTCAATTAAGCATACAAGTAAGTAGGAGCAATTCATAAATTGCCCTACTCAAACCCCTTGTTAAGGGTAAGCAAATTTCAGTTACAGTGTATTAGTATGTTTACTTATGTTTTTAGGTAAAATAAAAAACTATTTCAAGTTTAGTAATATACTTGTGCTGTGATAATAGCGATCGCTCTTACAGTGCCTTTGTTAACTTGAGACGGTCAGACTTTCCGTTTGGTTGTCCCGTATTAATACATAAACAAATGTCGCATATTTAATTATGTAATGATTTTTTGGGGTGCGATCGCACGCTGCATCTGCTCAAAGTATTGTGTGAATTTGAGTGATGTCAGAAAATCCTCTAGCAATTCCAATAATAGAAAATGTGGAGCCGCCAGAAGTTCAACTGACGGCTCCGACATTAGCTGAGACAGAAAGCACTTGGTTAGTGGTAGCTAAAAATCGTCGGGTTAATCAGTGACTCATTGCAAAAATCTGTTCAGCCGTTAAGGAAATGTTTGGAAACAATCTAGAATCAATTCGATCCTCCCCTCGAAACACCTTTGGGGGTAAATACTCTGCACCTTCAAGTTGGTAGATTGTAATGGTTGGCTGCTTGGGAGAGCCAATGAACCGAATGCCACCAAAAGCAGCATAGTCCACAATGATGTACTCGATAACGCCCAAGTCCTCATATTCAGCAAGTTTTGTCAGATAGTCGTCCTTCCAGTTGTTGCTAACGACCTCAATGATTCCGGGTGGTGGAATATATGCAGCAGCAGAACTAGAGCTAGTTTTCATCCTCTGCCATTCAACTCTTGCAAATATGACAATATCTGCTTTCCGGCTTTTTTCCTTTTCTTCTGGTGCTGTTTTTAGCCGAACCTGCTTGGACTGGCGCGACACGTAAGGCAGGTCATTTTCTTGGCAGTGATTTTCTAAGTAGGCACACAGTCGCTCGATTAAATCCTCATGATTTGCATTTGGTTCTGATAATGGCACGGGAATCCCATCCAATAGCTCAAACTCTCTGCCTGAACCATCGTCCCAGGCAAGAAATTCTTCAAAAGTCAGTGGTTGTGTGACGGTTGCGTACATCGCCCTCGCTCTCTTGCTGACGGGTACTTCACTCAATGCTACCAAGATGTACAGCTTTGTCTATGGCTTTAATCATCCCATAAGTCTTGGATGCACATACCTTTCTAAAAGTTTTTGTGTCTTTCCTAACAAATTATATGCAATAATTTCTGATGTGATATCACCATCCAGATTATCGCAAAAGTAGGAAGAATGAGCATCTTCTGCTCCAACAACCATTGCCATATCTGATTGACCCATATTTATTAATGCTTTCTCCATCCCGTTTGCATACTGCCACACATACTGATCGCAGAATAATAAATCTGAACTAATTTCATCTTCTATAGCAGCTTTGAGAGGATAGGCAATTAAGTCAGAGGAATGAATTATATTTACCCATCTCAACTTCTGCAATCCAGCACTTTCTTCTTTATTAGAATTTTTAAAATAATAATTGATAACCGAGAAATCAATATCTAGCATTTGCTTAAGGAATAAGAGAGGAGAACCCAGTGTCGTAATGCTAGCTAAATTTAACAGATTTAGTTTCTCACGAAAAATAAAAGCTGGATCATCATTGTCTAAAGTATCTGAAAAAATGAGATCCCACAGAATTAAACTACCTAGAGAATGAGCAATCAAATGAATTTCTTGTTGATTTGAGTGGTCATTTAAGAACTGACTCAGTTGTTCAACGATAGCTTTACGTATTGCTTTACCACGATCAGGATTTTGATAGATTAAAAAATCACCTAAAAAATTACTGATTATCTCATTTCTTCGTTTTTTGTATCTGTAAATATCATCATACCAACCTTTATATTCTTTATGATGTTCACAAAATCTAGAAAAATCCTTCTCAATACATCCAATAGTTTGCTGTTTCTTATTGTTGAATAAGTTACCCCAAAAACTTGAGTAAAAGTTTACAGGGATTGCTAGTTTTTTGTGGATTTTTTTTATGAGTACGTCGGCATATCTAGAATTCTGAGTGTTGACACCGTGGATAAAGAATACAAGCATACTGATGAATAATTACAGTTATAACTGCTAGAAATTGTACTGTTATAATATTTCCCCATAACCAACCTCAAATCACTGCGCTATAAAACAATTGTTATTTGATGTTGAGCCGTACAAATTTTGGGGAACACTAAACTTGAAACCCAATGAGTCTGTTATATCAGTATTGATTAGAGGATATGGATGAATTTGTAAGAAAAGCAGCTGGAATAGGTTTGCCTGCAATTGTACTTATAATTACGATGGCTACTACAGGTCTTACTGGTGCTGCTGCTATTACAGCAGCTTTAGCAATGTTGGGGCCAGGAGGGATGATAGGTGGTATAGTTCTGCTGGGAATAATAGGCTTGGCAGCTGATATGTTATCTAAGTTTGGTCTAGAGGCTTTGTTAATAGCCATCTATAGACAGCGCTTACAAAATGGGGAAACTCGTAACAATATCTGCCAAGAAATTAACTGGCTACCTATCTCTGGAGATTTAAGGCGCAGGCTTAGAGAAGAATTTGGGTGCTAATTGCTTTAAGTAAGCGATATTTGTTAGTGAGTATCGCCTCATCTGCTAAATTAAGGAGAGATTCTGGAAATGCGATCGCCTCTACCTCAAGAAAATACAACCTACCCATAAAATCTCAAGCCGGATTGACACCATGCGGGGTTGCGCTGCTGGAAACCTTCACCACTGACCAAATTATGACCTTCACCCGTTAATTAAATATCCTATCGTCTACCAGAACACAAGGCGCGATCGCCTTTGGCGTTGTATCCATAAAGCTAAGTACTGCTTATAACACTCTTGAATCCATTCCTAATCAGATATTAAACTTCATCAGCATTTATTCCAAGCTGTCTCAAGCGTTCTGCTAAACGCTGGGCTTTTTGCTGTTCTTGTTCTAATTGGGATGTTAATAACTGCGATTTTTCCTCACCAGTTAGTAATAAATTTCCCTGTGCATCCCACCAACGTAACCAGGGCGCTGTAGTATTTCCATACTGTCCTTCCCAAATACCCAATTCGACGCCCATCAAGGAAATCTCATAGTGTCCACGTTCGTTAGCAGTGAGGTGCTGATACCTACCATCAACTAAGTGATAAACCTCAATCGCAGCTTTGCTAAATTCGTAAATGCCATAAAAAGGTACGCGGATTGCTTGCTCGTATACCCAGAATTTACCAGTAATTGGAGTATTATCTCTTTCTTCTGAACCATCCCCAGAAGCAAATTCCAGTACAATTAGGGGAGCAACATATTCTTGCCACAACACATACGAACGTCGAAACTGACCATTTAACATAGGTGCAACATTCGGGACGTAAAACCAATCGGGTGCTTCGGCACCGCGTTCAGGTGGTTCGGTCAAACGCCAGTAAATGCCACAATCTTGACCAATGCAATACTGCTTATCTGGGTGAATTTGCTGTAATATACCTTGAACGGAGTCAGTTAGGAGTATACTTTGCGGGTGTTCTTGAAAATTTTTCACAAAAGTTCCATCCGACTCTGGTAACTCAGTATGGTCGGGAAGATGAGTAATGCCTAGTTCAGATAGTTTGGCAATAGTCATTGAACTTTGGCGCGAGTTAATCGGCTTATTTATCTTAGCACTGCTCCGACAAAAGGGTTGATGGTGGGTAGTTTACTGTCCAATAGTTAGTTATTTTAAAACTGTAATATTGACTCATTACAGCTAGGATTTTCTGTGATTATTGCTCGATATTGCCTTTTATAATTCTTGTGCATCACCTACCAAAACATAAAGCGCGATCGCTCTTAATTACCTTCTGGTTAGTCTGCAAATAATCATGTAGCAAATCGCAACCCTGCGCCAGTAATTTATCCAGTTGGATATCTGCTAAATCTCGGAAAATTACTGTGCCATTGCCACTACCCGCAGCCAGAGTCTTGCCGTCATGGCTGAAACTAACGCTGGTTAACTCATCTTTATCGCCTTTCAAAGCTATCAGCAACGTTCCTTCTCGGTTCCAAATCCTCACCTTGTCATCACTGCTAGCTGCCAGAGTCTTGCCATCGGGGCTAAAACTGACACTGATAAAACTATCGCCATCGCCCGTGAGATTATCTAGCAAATTACCGTCTCGATTCCAAATCTTCACTGTACTATCAATACTAACTGAGGCAATGCTTTGGCCATCAGGCGACCAAGCAACCCCATTTACCCGACGGCTATGACCAGTTAATGTGTATAGTAATTTACCATCTAAACTCCAGATTTTGACGGTTTTATCATCGCTGGCTGAGGCTAACAACTTGCCATCAGGACTAAAACTTACCCAATTCACCGCTTCTTGATGTCCCTGTAAGGTGTTAAGTAGTTTACCGTTGCTACTCCAAAGTTTTACTGTTTTATCTTTACTAGCTGAGGCAATTACTTGACCATCGGGCGACCAAGCTACACTCAAGACGGTATCATTATGACTCTGTAAGGTATTGAGCAGTTGACCGTCACTACTCCAAAGTTTTACTGTTTTATCTTTACTAGCTGAGGCAATTACTTGACCATCGGGCGACCAAGCTACACCCCAAACTTGACCCTGATGCCCCGTTAATATACGGAGTAGTTGACCGTCTCGACTGAAAAGTTTTACAGTTTTGTCTCGGCTTGCTGCTGCTAAGGTGCGATCGCCTGGGCTAAAACTGATGCTAGTTACCCAGTCATCATTATCGGCTTTGGGCTTTCGCAGTAACACATCGTCCCAATGCCAAAGTTTAATAGTTTTGTCCCGACTGGCGGAAGCAAGGGTGCGACCATCTGGGCTGAAGCTGACGCTGTTAACCCAATTGTTATGTCCCTTCAGGGTTCCCAGCAACACACCTTCAGAACTCCAAAGTTTGATTGTCTCATCAGTACTTGCGGAAGCGATCGTGTTACCATCGCGGCTAAAACTGACGCTGGTAACTCCAGCACTGTGCCCCGATAAAGTTCGCAGTAGCTTCCCGTCCAGATTCCACAGCTTGATTGTCTGGTCTAAACTGGCAGAAGCAATTATTTTCCCATCGGGCGACCAAGCTACACTTTTCACTGCATCCTCATGTCCCTGCAAGGTTTTGAGCAGCTTACCATCGCGACTCCACAGTTTCACCGTCTTATCAGCACTCCCAGAAGCTAAGGTTTGACCATCGGCTGACCAAGCGACACTTAATACTGCACCATTATGTCCCTGCAAAGTTTTGAGCAGCTTACCATCGCGACTCCACAGTTTCACTGTTTTGTCTGTACTCGCTGAAGCAATAACCTGACCATCTGGGCTGAAACTCACACTATTCACCACACCCTGATGCCCTAATAAGGTAGCAAGCAGTTGACCCTCTCGACTCCAAAGTTTTAACGTCTTGTCTTGACTGGCGGAAGCAACGATTTGACTATCTGGGCTGAAACTGACGCTATTAACTACATCTTCATGCCCCGACAAGGTTTTAACTAAGCTACCATCGGGAAGCCAGAGTTTGATTGTAGTATCCGCACTAGCTGAGGCAATTAAAGAGCGGTCGGGGCTGAATGTAGCACTATTTACACCAGATATATGCCCGTCCAAGCGGTTATATTCTCTGACCCCTGAAACAGCTTGATAAAGTGCCGTCTGTACTTGCTCTCTTGTATAGGAATCTACCCAGACTGTTTGTTGTAATTTCCTCCCTGCCTTTAAACTTTCTTTTAAGGCATCAATACCTTTTTGCGAGGCAAAGAGGGCTTCACTGGATGCACTGAGGGTTTTAATTTCGCTATCTACTGCTGTCACGATGGAAACACTTAATCCCAAGATGGCGAGAACGGAAGCGGTTAGAGCAATTTTCAGCGAACGATTTAATTGAGCTTCACTAAGTCTTTGTTTCTTTTGACTTTCTGCAAGTTTAGCTGTTAACTCTTTTTCTTTAAGTTCAGCTCGTAATTGCTCAATTTCTAACTGACTTAATTCTTCCCGCTTGTGTAATTCTCGCAATTCTGTTAATAAGTCTAATCCCTGTTGGGGATGGGGAGCTACCAATTTGGAACGCTGCTTATTTTGACTAAGTTCGCTCTTCAGTCGCTCAATCTCAGCTTTACTTTGTTCTACTTTGTAGCGCAATTGATTTAGTTGTACCTGTAAGCTCGATTCTTGTTGTTGCAGGTAGCGAATCAAGTCTACTAAATAATCGTGAATCAGTTGATAGCGTTCTGGTACATCAGGAAAGAGAACCACTAAACCGGAGCTAACTAAAATTTCTAAGACTAACTCTAATTTGTCAGCATCTTCTAATTCTGATAGCTGCGACGCTAATTCAGCACGAGTTTTAAAAGGTCGGTTGTTACTTTCATCTGTTAATAAGTATAAGACAAGTAACGCGGCTCGTTCATTTTCTGGGCCGCAGTCTTTAATCAGTTCTTTAATATATCGTTCGATGAGTTTGTTCGGTCTATATGGCTGATATTCTTCTAGTGTAGTAATGCGTTCATCTTGAATTTGCGCTCCTACAACTTGTAATTCAATAGGGCGGACTTCTCCAAATTCTGTGGATAAATCTTCGATTAAGGCATCAATTAAAGCGGGTTCTAAATTAAACTGCGATCGCTCCGTCAATTTTCGGATAATTGCTTTCGCATATTCCGGCGAAAAATTATTTAACTGATAACGAATATGCTTGTCGAGAATATTATTATTAATCGCTTCCAGTGCCGAAAGATGTTTAAAGTCTAATAGACGATGTAAATAATCTTCTCGCAAGGAAAGGATGACTTTGACAAAGGGTATATTGAGACAATCGCTAATAAATTTATCAAACTCTTGCTTTTGATTGCGATCGCTATAACCAAAGAAAAATTCTTCAAATTGGTCAAAAATTAAAACTGTGATCAAATGGCGATCGGCATTTTCTTGGAGTTGTTGTAAAATGCTACCGATGGTAAACGGTGTGTCAGAGTAAGGCAAAGCCTCCGATTCAATGGCTGCTTCTAGCTTAATATCAGCGTAAATCGCCAGCGATGCGTCACTAGACATCGCTTCACTTAAAGATTTCCCTAATTCCCGTGCCCAATCGGTATAAACTTGCAGTACCACAGGCACGGCTATTTGATCGCCAATGGCTCGAGTTTGCAGTGCTGGAACTAAACCCGCGGTAACGGTGGAACTCTTACCCACCCCTGATTGACCATGAATCACCGTCAATTTTTGATCGGCGCGGCTAATTCTGCCAATTAAGTTATTAATATCACGCTCTCGCCCAGAAGCCGCAATTTCTAAAGCAATGCTACTACTTCCAGAAGGTGACATTAATGCTGGGTTTGTCGCCTGTCTTTGGGGTTGCAAGCGCCCTGCACCAATAAAAGCCCGAAAACCGTACTGTTGCTCAACAGAACGCCGTTTCTGTCGAATGTAATAGGCTTCTAAATATCGCCCTTCTTCAAAGTAGAGCGATCGCAGTCTCCGCAATAAGCGAATATAACGATGGGCATCGTATTGATGGGCACTGCTTTCTAAGGCTGCTGGCAGTTCTTTTGTCGCCTTATCTAAGTATTCACGAGCGACTTCTAGCTCACCGACATTTCGCTGTGCTTTCGCCAACACTAAATAGTAAATTTGCGCCAATAATAATGGAAATAAGCAGTTATAAGGGTCGTTCTGCTTTTGCGCTTCACCTAATTTCAACAGTGATACGTGCGCTAAGATACTCGCCTGTACCCACCGCGACTGCTGCACAGCCACTTGCGCCAGAAAACCGTAGTCACAAGCTAATTGAATTTGACTACCATAAGTTTGATGTAACTCTAGAGACTTTTGAGCAACTGTCTGCAATTCTTCCCACTCTTGCAGATATTGCAAAACCTCAGCGAGTTGATTAATAAATCCAGCAACTATATCCAAACGCCCAGCCACCTGCAAGATATGCAAGCATTGCTGAAAATAAGATTTAGCTGTATACCAATGGCGGCGGTTTTCTGTTTGATTTTGCTCTGCAAAACGGCAATAACACAGCCCAATATAAAACAGCAAAATTCCCTGTCGCAGCAGTAGGGGAGATGGGCGATTAGGAGGCGAAGATGAAGAAAATACCCCCTCATCTCCCCCGCTCCCCTGCTCCCCTGCTCCTCGGTCACTGAGCGTAGCCGTACCACTTCGTGGAAGCAAGCTACGCGCAGCGTCTCGTAGAGAAGTGCTGCTCCCCTGCTCCTCGGTCACTGAGCGTAGCCGAAGTGCTGCTCCCTCTGCCTCAGCCAACTGCTGCCAAACTTGCAAGCTTTGCTGAAAATGGCTTAAACCTGTATTGATGCGATCGCTAATATAATTATCTAGACCAAAAACAAATTCTAAACTAGCGTGTAGTTCTGGCTCTAAGGTAATACCACGATTGTGCAACTCTCTAATGGCAAAGTGGAGTTCATAACTATGTTCCCAGACTTGCTCGACAGTGGAATAATGCTTTGCAACTTGAAGAGGTTGGTGTTGTGCAGCATTCTGACTTTTCACTCGATCTGAAAAACCTCTCTCCAAACCTCTCTCCTGCAAGGAGAGAGGCTTTGAATTCTCCCCCTTCCCTATTAGGGAAGGGGGTTGGGGGGTTAGGTTTCGCGTTAACTTTTCTACATGAGGTGAAAAGTCAGGTGCAGCATCGTTTGGTAACACCGTAGCAAATAAAGAGTCAGTTTCCTGTTGCAGAAATTCCAGCAGTGATTGAGTTGTCATTTCAAACCGAATCGGTGTCGCCGCCCAACTAGCAAAATCTGGTGCTAAACGGACTACCTTTTGCAATATTTCCTCGTTCACCCATACAATCATCGGAAATGGGTGGCGTTTGCGAAATTCATCCCGAATATGATTAATAGAACTCAGTAAATCGTCGAGTCCATCTACTGACTCTAAACCTAAAATCATCAACGCCGATGGCGGATTAGCTTCGGTTAGCAGTTGTAAATGAATACTTGTGTAAAGACTTCTGGCATTATGCGGCAGAATTACCTTTTGAATGTGGTGTACTCCTGAAGAGATTTCTTCGAGTCGTTGCAGCATAAGTTCTTGCAAAACTCGATAATTGCAGCACACCAAAACCAGAGAAAATTGACCGCTAGAAAGGGTAATTGCTCTCCCCAAACTCCGCAAAGCCCGCTCGTTAGCTGCTCTGATATCTACTTGTGCGTGTCGTTCAACCATGATTTAAATTTTTCCGTCTCTGCTAAAACTGGGTTGACGGCAAACCAAGCTCCCTGATGATCGCGGTATTCAAATACAAATAGACTTCGCAAGAGGGTGTGGTATTCTATATCACCTCTAACTCGTTGCTGTTGCACCACCTGAAAGATTAGTTCCCACTCATGGGGGTCGATAGCGTTGGTTCGGTAATCCCGCTGTCTTTGAATTACCAGTTCGACACATTCCCGCTCAAAGGGTGGATCTTGTTCTCGCAGACAGTCAAACAGTAAACCTAGTAAGTCGCGTACATGACCACCACTCATTAGGCATAATCGATCTAAGGTTTCTAAACTATCAAACACCTCTGTAATTAAGCCTAACCGATCGCTAGGTAAAATGTCTGGAAAACCTCTAGCTAGCACCATTTGCCGCATCATTGATAGCCCTTGCGGAAAAATCTCGCCAGAGCGTAAACGCACAGGTATCATCGGTAACATTTTTGGGGCAACTCCACCGCCCAAACGATGCTGAAGTTCGGCGCTATCGTTGGAGAAAGTCAGGGCTAGGGGAATAGTGTAGACTACATGACAATTCAGTTTGCGTAACTGTTCGCCACGCTGAATAAATAAATATTCTGGCAGCGATCGCCCCGATGGTAAAGGTCGAATTGCGACTCGATCCAAGTTATCAACAATCACCACCAGTCCTTTTTTACCCCTGGCTTTCAGTTCCTTGGTGGCAGGTTCTAGTAATTCTTGATTAATTGACTGTAAAATATTTGCGGTTCGTGGTTCTAGATAATCTCTTAACCGCCGCCGCAATTGGGGACTTTCTTTTGTTTTAGCTGTAATTTTAGCAATCCCTACAGACAACTCTGCTTCTACGCCAACGTCAATTGGCGTCTGCAAGAAATCCACAACTTCACCAAACAACTTGGTAAAATAGCGAGGCTTGAGCCTAATTTTCATCGCTTCTAGACTTTCACTCACCTGTCCAGCGATCGCTAACAAAATATCAGTCACATCCACATCAGCCATTTCTAAGACATGGGTAGACTCAAAATAAACAACATGAAATTGTTGCGCTTCTAACTCAGCTTTCAGGCGCAACAACTCCGTTGATTTTCCACAGCCGAGATGTCCGGTAAATAGTTGACAGGTTGGGATATCCGGCGATATTTTAGCGATCGTCCGCTGCAAAGCTTCGATAATTTTGCCACCCCGCACCGCAGCAAAATCGATATAGTACCTGCGATCGCTAGGGTTTCCTATAATTAGAGGTCTGCTCGGATTGCAAGCTTGATAAAATCTTTCTAAATCTAGGAGCATAACTAATCAAGTTCACTCAGGAATGGGGATGCAAAAATTTACTAGATAAATATATTGATTTTAGGTATATTTATGCCTTATTTTAATCAAACTACTAACTAAACTAGCAGCATTCAGGATAATTGATTATATCTATGTTCGATATAGCACATATTAATGGTGATGTTTTAGTTAAAGTAAGCAAAAATACTACTATAAGTACAAATAACAAAAATATCTAATATTAAATAAGGTACTCTTATGAATATTAAAAATATCCAACACAAAAAAAGGTACTGTTAAGTACAGTTTTGTCGCTCTCTTGAACTCATCTCAGCTTGATTTATTAACGAGCTTTCGTTAATTTTACAAAAAATAATCTACAATCCTTGTAGCATAGGGCTTTTAGCAAAAACATTGGTTAAGTCAACTGGAGTTCAGAGTTACTTTTTAACTAAATTTTGCTTCTCGTTCTTAAATCAGCATGATTTTGTCAATAGACCTCTTGCAAAAGTCCCTAATACCCCACCCCCAACCCCTCCCCGCTCTTCGGGCTACGGTGTACACACAAGTCCTTCTCTCCCTTTGGCAAGCTACGGTGTATACACAAGTCTGAAATAGTTTACTCACCTGCTTTTTCGCGTCAGTTTTACCCCACCCTAACCTCCCCTTATAAAAGCTACGGTGTACACACAAGTCTGAAATAGCTGATTAACCAAGGTTTTACCCCACCCTAACCCTCCCCGTATGTATTGGGGAGGGAACAAAATTTATTGTTTCCCCCCTTTATAAGGGGGGATTAAGGGGGGTAATTCCACTTGTGTGTACACCGTAGGCTCTTCGGGAGGGGAGACAAAGCGTAGCTTTGGCGGGGTGGGGTTCTTTCTTATTTTTGATTTATGCAAGAGGTGTAATGAAAATCATGATTTTGTTGATGAAAATCATGATTTTGTTAATGAGAACCATGATTTTGTCAATGAAAACCATGATTTTGTTAATGAAAATCATGATTTTGTCAATGAAAATCATGATTTTGTTAATGACAGCCTTTGCATTCAGAGTGACAACCTCTGAAGTATTGACAACCAGTAATCTACAGCCCCATTGAGTATAAAATTATCTTGTCATGTAGCTGATCGGGCAAAATATGCTTGATCAGCGCTCCAATTTTGGCATCTTGTCCAACAAGATAGCGCGTCTTGGGTTTTTTTGCAGTCAGCGCATGGACAACAACTTGAGCGACAATATCCGCAGAAATTCCCTTAGATGCGAGAATCTGCATTTTCTTGCGGACAATATTCATCGCTTGACCGTAAAGATTTTGTGCCGATTGTGGTAAATCGTATTGTGCTACTTCAGATTGACTAAGAGACTTTTCCCAGATTGGGGTCGCAATAGAACCAGGTTCAATAATTGAAACCGAGATTCCCCAAGGTTGTAACTCCATTCGCATCACATCAGTGAGTGCTTCCAAAGCAAATTTAGAAGCATTATAAGCGCCCAAAAACGGCGTTGGACTCCTACCAGCAATGGAACCCATATTGATAATTCGACCCCGACTTTGGCGTAAAAGACCTAGAAATGCTTGTGTCACTGCTAATTGTCCGGTGACATTAACCTGCATTTGGTGTTGAAATTCAGCGATCGCTAATAATTCTAACGGCCCAGGGACAGCAATTCCGGCATTATTCACTAAACCTAAAATCCCCGCACCACCAACTGCATTTGTTACCATCTCAACCGCAGATGCGATCGATTCAGCATCAGTAACATCTAAAAAAATTGGAATCAGCCTTGGCGATCCTTTCTGTTTAAGTGTTTGAGCATCAATATCTTGACGCACTCCAGCAAAAACAGAGAAGCCCAACTGGTCTAAAAGCAAAGCAGTGGCTTGACCAATTCCTGTTGAGGCTCCTGTAACCACTACTGTACGTTGATATTCTACTACCATTAATTTTCTTTGATGATGGGGCTGCCGTAATTACGAATTACGAATTACGAATTAGTATCAATCTTTGCAAGTGCCAAAACGAAGGCAATCTTCAGTTTGGTCATCTCTAGCCGATATTTGCCACGGCAAAATGCGTAACTGAGCATTTGTACTGTAAGCAATTAGCGTAGCTATTGTGGGAAACTGGTTTTTAACAATTGTTACGTCACTACTAGAAGTATTGCCTAGCTCAACATTGTATAAATAAACAGGCAATGCCATGAGGACAATGCAAATTATCCGGTTCATACCCAACCTCAGCTAACAATTTCCGATTACGATATGTATAGATGCCACCTTGACGAACCGGATTTTTAAAACTGAGTATTAAATGTTGATGTTGTGTGAATTTATGCAGCGCTACTAGCCGCAGAGACGTGATTTCTAAATTATCGGTTCCACCTTTTTTTAGGTTAGGCATTGCCTACAAGATGGCTTCCTACTAACTTATGCAGATGCAAACCCAAAAAACAGGACAAAAAACCCACAGCACCCAAAAACATATCTTAGTCGCTGCATTCCCCAGATAAAATAATGAAGAATGCTGAGTCACCGAAATGGTCGATGACCGACAAACACTGATGATACAAGCCCATAAATAAATTTAGGGTATTGTTAATTTTGAATTTTGAATTTTTAATTCGGAGCGAAGCGACGTGACGCCTTCACAAGACGTAGATACTGTAAACGTTCCCAACATCGACCCAGAAGGATATGGCAACTCAGACACCGATCCTCTTGATGAGTTGCCTGGTGAAATCGAAATGTCCCTTTTCGACCACCTAGAAGAGTTGCGGCAACGAATTTTCTATTCGTTGATTGCCGTAGCAGTGGGGATTATTGGCTGTTTCTTTGCCGTTAAGCCAATTGTCCAGTTACTTGAGGTTCCAGCGCAAGGAGTAAAATTTCTCCAACTTGCACCTGGAGAATATTTCTTTGTCTCCCTGAAAGTTGCCGCCTACACTGGCTTCGTACTTACTAGTCCTTTCATTCTTTACCAGATTATCCAGTTTGTGGTTCCAGGACTGACTCGCCGCGAACGCCGTTTACTGGGGCCTGTGGTTTTGGGTTCGAGTGTGCTGTTTGGAGCGGGTTTAGTATTTGCCTATTTACTTCTTATCCCCGCCGCATTGAAATTTTTCATTAGCTACGGAGCAGATGTAGTCGAACAACTTTGGTCAATTGATAAATATTTTGAATTTGTGCTGCTATTGTTATTCAGCACTGGTTTAGCATTTCAAATTCCCATTATTCAACTGTTGCTCGGTAATTTGAACATTGTCTCGTCAGAACGGATGGTTTCTGGTTGGCGTTACGTAATTATGGGATCAGTGGTTTTAGGAGCCGTCCTGACGCCTTCTACTGACCCCTTGACTCAAAGTCTCTTAGCAGGAGCAGTTTTAGCGCTTTATTTCGGCGGTGTTGGACTAGTGAAGCTGACAGGAAAATAACATTTAGCGATTAGATCGTCGAGATTTAAGTTCATCAAAGAAATGTACTATGGACTGACCTAAATCCTCAATGTGAATACTGAGCGGTTGAAAATGCCACCCTTCTAGCTCCTTATATAAATAGGGTTGAAAACCTTTGTGTTTAATCTGTTCTACCATGAATGCTACGTCATCTTCAGCTATATCATCCAAGTTAAAAGAAATGACACCCGTTAAATTAAAGAGTTCTTGGCTAGATCGAATCAAACATTCAGTTTGTTTCTGATTTGGATTGGCTAGAGAATTAGATATTCTCCAGCCCGATCTCAGAATTCTAACTGTGTTACTGATTTCAGGTGCGAGTAAGATAGAAGACTGATCCTTAATGAAAAACTGATTAACCGATTCTGTTGTCGGTAATAAGTGGTCTATAGCTCCTTTAGATATTTCCTGCACAGATTCTATTGAAGCTATCTGTTTAATGGCTTCATCAGCATATTTTTTGTCTAAGCATTTCCGAAGAATCTCAATTCGCCTTTTTGGTTCATTGCTCGAAATTTCCAAAAGAATAATATATTTACATCCGAGGCTATGACCAAGCCACAAGTAATTGGCGGGATTTGAATATGTATTTATATCATCAGGTTGATTCTCTTCTTTTAAGGCTTTGATAATCTCAGTCTTAAGAAGATATTGCTCTTTGAGCAAGGTAAAAGAAACCTCCCAATGATTGAATTGAATTGGATTTAGAGGAAATCGGTATAAAATCAGTGAATATCCTTGAGCAAATAGATATTGATGTAGATATTTATATGCCCACGCAGGAAAAGAACCAAAAATAAAGCTACCAATAAATTGGATGACTCCTTTAGGATTTGGATGTAGTGCTACCTGACTGTTAGATAGCTTTCTAAATTTTAGTTCGGTCTTTTGCAACATATATTGAAAATTTTATTTTTCCTCTCCGTTTACGGAGAGGCTTGAAACCTTTTTTAGATTCACGATGTTAGATTTTAATCTAAAATCCAAAATCTAAAATCTAAAATTATCTCGGTCATAGAAGAGCGCTAATCAAAGCATTGCGGAAATGATTGGTTATGCTGATAAAATCAACAATTAATTCGTAATTCGTAATTAAACCCATAGCGCAAAATTAGGAAGTATTTGAGCGTCGAGTTAGAGTTCTCAAATTCTAAAGGTCGTATCGTTATGGGCAGGTGGGTTCTAAATTTTTATCCATAACGTAATTACGAATTACGAATTTTTAACGTATGCCAGAGTTCATCATTAGGTTAGTACTTATCAAATAGAGTTAACTATCTTTTCTTAACTCAAATAGACTTTTCCCATTAGCAAGAGGCAAGGCATAAGCAATCTCACCTAGCTCGGCTTTCTCTGTGCCAAAAAACGTACCTCGATGTTCAGGAGTGATTAGCAACTGAGTTGTTTTAGGAGTTGATACTAAACTAATGGATATCTCGACATAACCCCGCAACTCAAAATTCGCCTCTTTTACAAGTTTCTCATTAGTAGCATCCGGTTGCAGAATAAATAAGCCTGTATCATTAGCATTGAGGGGAAATGTAAAGCGTGACTTTTTTATCTCTCCTTTAGGGTCAATAGAGTCAAAATCACTGCTTACAGGGCCATTTATACCAGTGGTATCTAGACGAGTGAGAATTTTGTCAGGCTCTAGTCCGGGCGTTCTGGTTGTAACTACAAGGGCCAGAGATACGAGTTCATTAGTGACATTGGCAATCGTAAGGAAATAGCCCTGGAGAACTGTTCTCGCTAGTGGGCTAAGTTCAGGTCTTGTAGTTGTAATGCTCTTTGGAAGTTGAGGCTTAAGAAGAATTTCAAATGTTGAGATAAAAGCCATTTGTTTTTTCCTTGAAAACGTGTATTTTTTCTTACCTTACCAATAGGTAAAAAGGATTGTACAGGACTTTATGGTATTTTTGAATAAAAAATACTGTAATTACTTATAAATTTATTAATGTTAATACAATAGCGGGTCACAATATCCATTCCGAAGAGCGTTCGCCCAAGTCTAGAGGGATGCTAACAGCTTTGCCGAGTCGGGGGCGATCGCGTGTTTGAGCAATAAAAGTTTGTACCTGTGTTGATCCACCCAAGGCATGAAGATAATTGGCAATGCTATCGAGATGTTCTTGGTACTCCTGCTCGCTCAAGGGAAAAGAAGCTTGCTCCAGATATTTCCACATTACTTGCAAAAATATCTTTCCCTGTGCCCGCCGAAACTGGACATCATAAGAATATCCCCACTTCTCAAGCAATATCTGACGTAATTCCTGTCCTGTCATAGCTTTTCTCAATCAGATTTTACATTTAGTTATGATGTTAAGTTCCGTGACTCCAGTATGATAAGGATATAAAGAAATGTAATGCTAACAGAAAAGATGCTTTTTATATCTTGGAACAAAGAATTATGGCATCGTTGTGAGCGCTAGCATTTCGACTTAGACAAGAGTTGCTCAAGTACTAGTACTTTTGTCAAAATGCTTAACAAAATACACAAAGAGCGCGTAGATTATGGCTCAATTTTCTGAATCAGCAGACGTGCCCGATATGGGGCGTCGTCAGTTCATGAATCTGCTCACTTTTGGGACTGTGACTGGAGTAGCTCTGGGTGCATTGTATCCCGTTGTCAAGTACTTTATTCCACCAGCAGCAGGTGGCGCAGGTGGCGGTGTAACGGCAAAAGATGAGCTAGGTAACGATGTTAGCGTCACTAAATTTCTCGAAAACCGGAATGCAGGCGATCGCAACCTAGTCCAAGGACTAAAGGGAGATCCTACCTATATTGTGGTAGACAGCAAAGAGGCGATCAAAGATTATGGCATTAACGCCATCTGCACCCACTTAGGTTGTGTCGTCCCCTGGAACGTTGCTGAGAACAAATTCAAGTGTCCTTGTCATGGTTCCCAGTATGACGAAACTGGTAAGGTTGTTCGGGGCCCAGCACCCCTGTCTTTACCTTTGGCCCATACCACTGTAAACGACGACAAAATCGTTTTGACCCCTTGGACTGAAACCGACTTCCGCACAGGTGATGCACCTTGGTGGGGTTAATAATTTTGTTCTTAGTCCTTAGTCATTCGTCCTTCGTTCAGGGCTTAATGACTAATGACTAATGACCAATGACTAATGACTAATTCAATTGTCGCCCTTATAGAGATGAGAAATGTTTTCCTAACAGCGAGGTTAACTCGCAGTGCTAGAGCGATTGTAAAAACATTGCTCATAGCGATCGCCACTGTGACATTTTACTTCACCAGCGATCTAGCCCTTCCCCAATCAGCTGCCGCCTATCCCTTTTGGGCACAGCAAACCTATCCCGAAACCCCCCGCGAACCAACAGGGCGAATTGTTTGTGCCAACTGTCACCTAGCCGCCAAGGTTACAGAAGTGGAAGTTCCCCAATCGGTGCTACCTGACACTGTATTCAAAGCTGTGGTGAAAATCCCCTACGATCTAAGCGCCCAGCAAGTTGGTGCTGATGGTTCTAAGGTTGGCTTGAACGTCGGTGCTGTACTGATGCTACCTGAAGGCTTTAAGATTGCTCCTGAAGACCGTCTTTCCGAAGAACTTAAAGAAGAAGTTGGCGACACTTTCTACCAACCCTACAGCGAAGACAAAGATAACGTCGTCATCGTCGGTCCTTTACCTGGCGAACAGTATCAGGAAATCGTCTTCCCAGTTCTTTCTCCCAACCCCGCAACCGACAAAAACATCCACTTCGGTAAATATTCAGTTCACGTAGGTGGTAATCGGGGACGCGGACAAGTTTATCCCACAGGCGAAAAGAGCAATAACGCTGTTTACAACGCTTCTGCTACTGGCACAATTACCAAGATTGCCAAAGAGGAAGATGGAGACGGTAACGTTAAATATCTAGTCAACATCCAACCTGAATCTGGTGATGTTGTCGTTGATACGATTCCTTTAGGGCCAGACTTGCTTGTTTCCGAAGGGCAAGCAGTTAAGACTGGTGATGCTTTGACCAGCAACCCGAACGTCGGTGGATTCGGTCAAATAGATGCAGAAATCGTATTGCAAGACGCTTCTAGAGTTAAATGGATGATTGCGTTCATCGCTCTTGTAATGTTGGCTCAAGTTATGCTTGTGCTGAAGAAGAAGCAGGTTGAAAAAGTTCAAGCTGCCGAGATGAATTTCTAAATTCTTTGCTAAATCATTACTTATAGGACAGGCTTGTTGCCTGTCTTTTTTAATGTTAGTTACACAAAGCCTAGAAAATTGGGGCTTAACTGCTAGTATTTGAGCGTAAATGCTTTAAAAATATAAACAAAATAGACCTTTTTCAAAAATAACTTCTAGAAGAATAAGTGTTTAAATAAAATCTATTAATAAGTAATGTACTAGTACAGTACGGCGTAAATAAAGCAACTATTTCAAATCGTTCAAAAGGCTATATTCTAAGCTTTTTGAATTTTGACTTCCGCCTTGCGGTACTAGTGTTTTAAACATACTGATGTATGTCAATTAACATTCTGCATATATTCCAGCCAGCAGCTTTTTTGGGCGACTTCCCCAAGTAATTTTATCCAGAATTTTTCCGTTTAATACTCTCAGGATGTTGTACATAAAAAGAAAATTCTGCATAACACCAAGGATTATATGGAATTTTTCCCTATAATTACCCTTTAAAGAGTAGTTATATGGAAAAATTTTGTACAATAATATCCAAATCTGGATGTAACATATAGCCGTCCTAAATGATTCGTGAACTTCTTTCCTTCTTCTCTTGGCGCTGTTCTCTACGAGAGGCCGCGCTGTACTAGTAGGCGGGTTCTTTACGAGACGCGAAGCGCGAAGGCGGTTCGATAATTTTTACAACTCAAATAGGATTGCTATAGAAAATTTCCGTACTGGAGAAACGACATGGATGGAACAGCCTTAGTTGTAGGCGCGAGCGGCATCATTGGCAGCAATCTTGCGAGAGAACTGATCGCGAATGGATGGACGACCTATGGATTGGCCCGAAATCTTAAAAAAGGGGTGGAAGGGTTACGCCCTGTTGCTGCCGATCTGCTCGATCTAGCTAGCCTGAAAACTGCGCTGTCAGACATCGCCCCGACGCACATCTTCATCACGACGTGGATGCGTAATGCGACCGAGGCCGAGAACATCAGGGTCAACGGCACGATGGTTCGCAATATACTGGATGTTCTGTCACCGAAGGACTCAGTGCAGCACGTCGCCCTCGTCACCGGACTCAAGCACTATCTTGGGCCATTCGATGCATACGCCAGGGGCGGATCGCTGCCAGAAACTCCATTGCGCGAAGAGCATCCCCGGCTCGACGTCGAAAATTTTTATTATGCTCAGGAAGATGAGGTCTATGCCGCCGCCGCCCGTGACGGTTTCACCTGGAGCATTCATCGCCCTCACACTGTCATTGGAAAGGCGGTCGGCAATTTGATGAACCTCGGCACGACACTGGCCGTGTATGCCGCGATCTGCAAGGAAACCGGGCGCCCGTTCCGTTGGCCAGGTTCTGAAGCGCAGTGGAAGGGCATCTCCGACATGACCGACGCGCGGGTGCTGGCGAAGCACCTAGTCTGGGCGGCGAAGACCGAAGTGGCCCATAACGAGGCGTTTAACGTCGTCAATGGCGACATCTTCCGCTGGATATGGTTATGGGGGCGGCTGGCTGACTGGTTCGGCATCGATCCCATCGGCTTCGACGGCACAATCCACCCGCTCGAAGCCGAAATGGTGAATGAAGGTGCTGTCTGGCGCGAGATCGCAAAGCAGCATGACCTCGCCGAGGCGGATCTGAGCCGTCTATCGTCTGCATGGCACACCGATCTCGATCTTGGGCGTCCCATTGAGGTTATGACCGATATGTCGAAGAGTCGCAAACTCGGCTTCTCCATATACCAAAAAACGGACGAGTCGTTTTTTGACCTGTTCGAGCAACTACGCGCAGATCGGTTGATTCCGTAGAACCTCGGTGGATGGCACTGGTAGCGTTTTATGGGTGCCGAACGACAGGAACTCGGACTAAGCAGCGATCGCAATCTCGAATTTCTCGTGATTTCTCAGCCTCCCAGTCATGGCGATAGAATTTTGAGCGATATTATTGAATCTAGCCCTAGTTGAGTTGAGGTATCTGACCATGACAGCCTCAGTAGAGTACATCCCCGTTACCCCGATTGAGTACCCAGATGAGGACGGTAAGCCGATGGCTGAAGGTGATTTACAGCGTAAATGTCTCGTATACGCTACCACTGTGCTGGAAATTTATTTTCAAAATCACCCAGATGTATACGTCGCTGGTAATCTATTTATTTATTACGAAAAAGGTTATCCAGAATCGGTTGTCGCTCCAGATGTATTTGTGGTGTTTGGAGTGGAAAACCGTGACAGACGCTCTTACAAAACCTGGGAAGAAAATAATCAAATCCCAAATTTTGTTCTAGAGATTACCTCAAAAACCACCCGCAGCAAAGACCAAGGTGCAAAGAAAGGAATTTACGCCTTTCTGGGAGTGCGTGAATATTTTCAATATGACCCCACAGGCGATTATCTCAATCCCCAACTTCAGGGTTTACAGTTGGTTGATGGAAATTATTTCCCAGTGGCAACCAATATCTTGCCAGGTGGTACAGTATCCCTATCCAGTGAAGTTTTGGGGCTAGAATTGCGTTTAGAGGCGGGAAAACTGCGCTTTTACAATCCAGCTACGGGCCAAACACTGCTAACTCATGAAGAGGAAGCAACTGCACGACAAGCCGCAGAAGAGAAAGCGCAAAGATTAGCTGCTAAACTCCGAGAATTAAATATTGATCCAGATAGCCTTTAGCTAATAATATAAGGTGGGCATTGCCCACCTTACTACTGCTGTTGATTAATTTGTGTGAGACTATAGCGGACGGTAGACGCGATAGTTGATTTCGGGGAAGATATTATCCATTAACTCGACTTTTTCCAGCCAACCACTATCAATTTTGCCAACTTTAATGTCTTCATAGAGCTTATTAAACCGCATTAGGTGCGATCGCGTCCGTCTAACTGCATAGGGTACCATCGTTCCCGTCCGCATAATAAATGCCCAGTCGGAAGATTGTGCTAATAACAATTCCCGCGCTGCTTGGTTTAATGCTTTTTCCCCCAACTCATCCTCTGGTTCTAAGTGCGAAATTTCAATCATCCGTTCAGCAGCTTTGTGCAAATGTGGATAAATCCACGCATTTGTTTCATTCAACCAATATTCGTGGAAACCCTTGAAACCCCAACTAGACTGCGAAGGACGACACACTTGCTGAGTTGGCTGATCTCGCAAATAGTCTGCTAAATGGGTCATTTGATATGTTTTTTGGTCATACCACGATTTGCGGAATAGGTAATCGATGAACCAAGGACCTTCATACCACCAATGTCCAAATAACTCTGCATCATAAGGCGAAACGATAATTGGTGGGCGTTGCATTATACCATAGAGATGCTCAGATTGCCGCTCTCTGTTATACATAAAGTTATCAGCGTGTTCTGCTGCCTTTTCTTTAGCCCAATAAGGATCGTAGAGCGCCTTATCTGATAAACCTAAGCCACGACCCGTAATTTTGTGATACTTAATGCCCGTATTTTTCCGCTGACCATTGGGCATAATGTAGGGCTTGATGTACTCATATTCTGCTTCCCAGCCCAAATCTTTGTAAAATTCTCGATATTCCGCCGCCCCAGGATAGCCCACCTCAGAAGACCATACCTGTTGGGAAGATTCATGATCTCGACCAAAGACAGCAACACCAGTTTCTGTATAAATTGGCGCATAAGTGCCAAAACGCGGCCGGGGACGGGCGTAAAGAATGCCATGTCCATCAGTGAGGAAATAGCGTAACCCAGCATCGGCTAGCATCCGGTCTAAACCTTCATAGTAGGCACATTCCGGCAACCAAATGCCTCTGGGTGCTTGTCCAAAGGTTTGCTCATAATGTTCGCAGGCTACCTGAATTTGCGCCCACACTGCTTGCGGATACATTTTCATCAACGGTAAATAGCCGTGTGTAGCGCCGCAAGTGATGATTTCCAGGTTGTTACTGTCTTGGAACTTCTTAAAAGCTGTCACCAAGTCCCCGCCGTAGCGTTCCCATAGCTGACGCGCTTCGCTAAATTCAGTCGCGTAATGTTCGGCTAAATAACGAAGATGCCCGTTGTTAACATTATGTTCTGCTTCTAGTGCTATAAGTTCTTCTAGTTGAGCTAAGTGTGCTTCGTAGCGTTCTTGAAGCAGAGGATCGCGAAGCATCGACACTAAAGGGGGTGTCATACTCATCGTGATTTTAAAGTCGATACCGTCTCGCTTTAAGCCTTCAAATACTTTCAATAAGGGGATGTAGGTTTCTGTGATGGCTTCATAGAGCCATTCTTCCTCCAGCACGTAGTCACTTTCTGGGTGACGAACGAAGGGCAGATGTGCGTGGAGTACAAGCGCGACGTAGCCGATAGCCATAGTGATTTTGGGGTGATACTTGTAAGTTGAAGGTCGAGAGGTTTGCCTGAAATTAACAATATTTTAAGACTTTATGGGGATCGTAAGAATAGTTTTCAATTGAGTTAATTACAGTACTTGTGAGGACACAACAATTGTTGTGCCTCCATCGCCTTTTGTTGTTAACTAGTTGTAAAATCTGCCTATTTGTTTATTGTATAATCCTACACTGAAAATATTTACTCCGGTTCAAGACCTTTGGCTTGTATGCGTTCTGTTAATTTTTCACCTAACGAACCTCAACAATTCAAGGTGCATTAGCCTACGGCGTAACACACCCTACTTCAAGTTTATATTTCTTCACATACATTGAATTTTGATCGCCGACTTACTCAATTGCGGGTTTGCTTCTTCTCCCGGCAATATTCTGGGTTAACGTGCGTTTCTGTGGGAGACTCACTTTGGTTTAAAAAAACGTCATTTATAACTGAGTGTTCTGAGAAATCTGGCAGTATTTTTTACTTTCTAACTTGGGTTCGTACTGGCTCTGCCTTTTGCCTAGTTTGTTGGTGCAGCTGAGTTTGATGAGCGATGCCTACAGCGGGCTACGCCTACGCCAGAATTATACAAAAAAACGCTGAACTGGAACGCCGAAACCTGGTAACAATGGTGATGTGATTTCGTCATCAGCCAACAAGGTTGCAATCAGTTTTAATTGGGCAGCTTCTCGGCGATATACTTCTAGCTGCTGTAATTGCCAATTTGCAATCCAATATTCTTGGACTCCTGTGGATGAGTATAGTTTTAGCTTGGCTTCTCGATCTCGACGTTCGTTAGTTGTCCCAGGAGAAAGCACTTCCACAATGAGTTCTGGCGCTCCTCTCAAATGCCCTTCGTCATCTAGCAGTTGTGCTAAACGCTCATGACTAATCCAAACTAGATCGGGTATGACATTATCGGCATCTGTAAAAATTATGCCGGGAGTTTGACGGGTTTCCCCTAGCCCACTAGAGCGAGACCAAATTTGTAATTCTAAGCATATATTGCCCGCAGTGCCTTGATGTTTCCAGTGAGGCGCTCTAGTCACAAATAGCTCTCCGTCAATAATCTCATAGCGCTTCCATTCGTCAGTTGCAAGTAATTCTAAGTCTGAGGTTGTCCAACGGACTTTATCAGATATTGTTTGGTTCATAGCACTATTTTTCTATGCCTAGTTTAGAGATAAAACCCACATTCCGCAGGGCGTGTTAAAAAAGAAGATAATATTTTCGACAAGGGGCAC
>NZ_JABXKO010000083.1:0-64146 GCF_017114965.1 Nostoc sp. JL31 | reverse complement strand
TGCTACAGAATAGCTCGAAATGAGTAGATAAGTTGTGGCGATCCGCTTATAAAGCGATCGCTACTATTATCCAACTATTTACGAATTTTCCGAGCAAGAACGGCTACCACACACCAGACATAAAGGATCGTGATAAGAATGTCGTTTGGCAAATTCCATTCGCATCAAGTCGATTGTCAGCAGTTGTGACAATAAGGGTTCACTAAACTTAGTAATCAGCTTTATTACCTCTAATGCACTAAGACAAGCTAGTGTCCCAGAGACAGCACCGATAACCGAGAACCCACGCCGATTCCAATCTGGCTTTTCTGGGAACAAGCATGATAGACAAGGAGTGACACCAGGAATAATCGTTGTCAGGTAAGCTTCCATTCCGTCCATTGCAGCTTCCACCATTGGTTTTTGCCAGCGCACGCAAGCCTCATTAAGCAAGTTCCTCTCTGTGAAATTGTGGGCGCAATCAACAGCTATATCAGCAGATTGCACTAAAGAGTCTACATTCTCTTTTGTAACGTAATCATGAACTGCTTCCACCCGAATATCAGGATTAATAGCTTGCAGAGTTTCTCTGGCTTTGAATACTCTTGGCTTACCTACCCAATCATTTGTCATCAGAACCTGACGATTCATATCATCCAGCCGTAAGTCACCATCCCGAACTAGGATTAGCCGCCCAACACCTGCTACTGCCAAATATAGCGCTGATGTACCGCCTAATCCTCCTACACCTGTAACCAAAACCGTTGCAGACTTCAAGCGCTTTTGTCCTGCTTCTCCAAAATTGGGAAGCATCATTTGGCGGTGATAGCGTTCTAACTCACTGGGTGTTAAGTTCATCGCTTTTTAATTCTTTATCAGTCGTAAAATTTACCACCTAGTTGGTAGCAAGTATTGTACTTGTCTATACATTTTCCTGATTTACTACCTGTAAAGTTGGTATTTATTCCAGGCACTATTAAAAGAGCTATGTGCAAATATAGCGATGTCTATGATGGTCACTAACTTGTACTGAGCGCAACCGTTGGCGCAGCCTCTCGCAGAGAAGTAGCTTCCTCCTCTTAAGCAAGCTACGCGGAGCGTCTCCAAGAGTTGTGCGGGCTATTCGGTGTCGCAAATGTGGTGCTGCTCTCTCTGCGGAGATGTCGTGATAGCCCTTTATTCGATCATCCCTGCTCTTTGACCAGCACCGATCTATTACTGCCAGTTTGCTCTTTGTCCTGGGTTGAATGCCCAATGAAATAAACCCCGCAGCAAGGCTGTGGGGTCTTTTAGGTATTATTGTTTTCTAGTGGGATATACAGTCAGGGCTGATGCAAGAATCAGTACGGCATCTATAACTGCTGCCTTTGGATTGAGATTTATCCCCTTTCATAGTGCGCGATATGACTTGATAATTCTCAAAGAATACTTGGAACAATTACTAGTACAGCAGTTTATCACTATCTTGGGACATCGGAAGCCTGCGATCGCAGCTACAATTGTTTCCTTCCTAATTAATGTATAAAACTGCATTGGGAGCGTTTGAATTAATTTTGATGGAATAGTCAGCTAAACCATATCTAGGAAAGCATATCTAAAATTTTTATAATTTTTGTAGTCTGGGCCGAAAAGCCCGCCTAGTTCATGCAATTGAAATGTGGAACAGCTGATAAGGGGTAAGCACTAAAAAAAGTGAAATACTACTGCCTTGGTTAATACCAAATTTTCGCCTATTCACCTGTTTGACTAGGCTTCATCATCTGATGTTTCTTCAATGTCGATTTCCCAAGGTTCTCCTTTATAATCTGGTGAAAAAAGGTGAATTTTGCCCTTGTTGGAAAACTGCTTCAACTTTTTGATGAACTGGGGAATAGCATCGACTATATGCAGATAACTTTCTATGTCATAACAGATAATGAGTAACATCAGAGGACTAGTATTTATCTTGAAATACCAGTGGCAATTTGATAGTAAAACTCGCAGAATTGGGCCGCAGGCTTGATAAAATCGCCTGCAAGTAGCTTCTTCTAATTGCCTATAGAATAACTCGTTAAGTATAGGTGCTCCAGTTGGAGGCAAATCATCTGGGGAAAGGGGGGATTTATTCATAGTAAATAACTAGGGATTGGGAATTATTAGTCAAAAAAATACAATGCTCCTGCGTGTTTTCATCACGCCATCTATTCAAAGATGGCGCAATAAGCACTTTTGTAATTGCACCCAAAGTCGGGAAATCATAGTAAATGTTCTTGTTTTTGTGTTAGAAGCCATTGCAGTTCTAACCACAAACGCGGATCTGTCTGCTTTACCTTCGACATCGGATCTCGCAGCAGATGTGTAGCATTTAGGCAGACAACTTCAACTAATCCTGCATATTCTGCTACTTCTCTGAGTATAGATATTTTGGCTTTGACATCAGCAATCAGATTGTCAGGGCAATAAATAGTGAAGTATGGCAGAAAGTGAACACGAGGTCTTCCCCAATAAGACTCAATGAGTTTAACATGACAGTGTTTTAGCAATTCATCGACTTGTGGGAAAGAATGAGCAATAACCGTTTTGAATTCTTTGACTAGCTCTTGTTCATACCAACTTGTGTTCATAGTTATAACTTTCATGCTGAAAGTAGCAATTGGGAATTTTGAATTGTGAGTTAGTTTTTCTACTAATCACTGATAATTAAGCATTTACTAGCCTTGGTGCAAAGATTTTTTGGGGTACTGTGTAGTACAAAAAGGTCTGCGAAGCAATTTTTTCCTAATGCTGGTTTCGTTCTCCTCAAACACTATCAAGTGCAATACTTGCTCTAGAAAACGCCGTTTGTCAAAAATGCCTTGAATCAGTACCTCTAGTTCAGTTGCGCCCTTGGCAGGAAAATCTTCTCCATCAATGGTGCGCCAGGGTAAAAACTCCTGCCAGTCTGAGGTTAATGTACCGATTCGTGCCCGATTTCCATAAGTAACAACTAGGAATGTATTGTAGTCAAACAGCTTTGGTATTTGTTGACAGTAGGTCTGAATTCGCTGATAACCTTCTTTGAAAGTGGCCTGTTCATCACTTGGTTGAATCGAGACAATAACTGCCAAGGGTAAACCGTTGATAAACACAACTACATCAGGACAGTGAGTATAATTCCCCTCAATTATAGTCAAGGGATGAATAGCTAGCCAATCATTATTCAATAGATTAGACGTATCAATGAGCCACACAAAGTCATGAACTATTTCTTCGTTATACAGGTATTCAACTTTCACTCCATTGGTCAAGAATTTGTGAAAGCGACGGTTATTTTCCAGTAAGTCGGAACCATGAGTGCAAGTAACCTGATAGATAGCTGCGGCGATCGCCTCATCAGGTTTTTTCGGGTTAATTTTCTGCAAAGCACTATGGAGGCGCTGATACAAAACCACATCACTATAACTACTCCGCCCTATCTGATGCTTACCGAAAACAATATCTGGCTCTAATAAAACTGTGTAGCCAATAACCTCAAACCAGGTGAGCAAAGATGTGGCTTTGCCCGCCGCAGGTATTGCTTCTCTACGTTTGTGTAGCTGGCTTTTGAGTAGGGATATCGCAGATTGTGTAAGGTCAAAACGGCGACGAAGTTTTTTTGTAACACGACTCGCTTTGACAGTTGTTTTTTTTAGCTGTGCTGGATTCATGAAAAAGCTTGTGCCTAGTTTATTGGCATTGGTTGGTATATTTTCGATGGAGTATACGACTTGATACTAACTATCAAAGCTGAACTTGATTGGCAAAATTGTATCTTGTGCTACAATATTACCAATAATATTGGTAATATTGTACTGAACAGTTAGAGTTAGTTCTGTTTAATGCTTAACCTTTATTTCCTGCTCTAAAAACAGGTTGCCAATATCAAATAAAAGTTGCATAGTACCTCGATAGCCAACTTTGGTGAACTGACCATAATCTAAGCGGTCAAAAATGGGAATCCCTTGACGGTAGAGAGGAATTTTTAAGCGTTGAGCGATCGCTATTCCATGAGAGTTGGTAATTAGCAAATCAGATCCAACCGCCAATTGCTCAAAGTCTTCCAAATCGCCGATGGTGACGCTCTTGATCGGCAGTTTTTCTAGCAGAGGAAAGCGTGTTGTTGTCACTGCTGAGTGAATCTCAACTCCTAGCGATCGCAAAAAAGCAACTGTTGACCAAAGTAAATCTGGTTCCAGCGCCAAAGCAACTCGCTTGCACCCAAAGTAAAAATGATTCTCCAACATCACATGTTGTAACTGACGGCGTTGACGGCGGTATTTCTCCGGTACGCTGACACCACTGATATCCGCCAATGCTTGTAGGAATTTATCTACTGCTGTTAGTCCCGTCAATTCACTAAATATCTCATAGGGGATATTGAATCTCTGCTCCAAAATTTGTGCCCCAGCCCGCATACTATCACCTAGCGCCAAAGTGAATACAGAACTACCAATTGAGCGCAACTGTGCCAAAGTCGTGCCATTACAGCTAATGGCACTAGAAGAATCTTCTATATGACCATCTAATGACCCACAAAGGTCAGGTACAACAATAGGTACAAGTCCAAAAGAGGTAACAATCTCTTTGATTTCCTGTACATCCCCTGGTGTGAAAGCAGAACTCGCCAAAATAGTGATTTGTGTGGGGCAAGCGTCTTGCTTGGAGCTTTTTTGAGGAATTTCCCTGACAATACTCTCAACTGCGCCAGCAAAGCCATCCTGTAATGTACCTTTGAAATCTGGTGTAGAGACAAGCACAATTGGTAAATAATCCAGTTCTGGGTGACGGTGACGAATCTCCTTAACAAAGCGTCCCATGTCATCACCTCTGGTTTCCACCAGTCCAGTACTACACAGACCGATAATTTCTGGTTTGGATCTCTGCACCAAAGTCAAGATTGCTTGTTCAACTCTTTCCTCGCCACCCAAAATGGTTGCAACTTCGGTCATCGCCGTACTGGAAAGGGGAATCGTTTGACGGAAATGTTGTACTAATACCGCTTTAGTCAAAGCAGTACAACCTTGAGAACCGTGTAATAAAGGCATGATTCCCTTCAACCCCAAAAAGGCTAAAACTGCACCCACAGTTTGGCTTTGCTTCAGGGGATTAACTGCAACAGATGTACTCGTAACGCTAATAATCGCCATCAAATATCCTCCTCAGAAGAATTTCCTACTGACCACGGGGCTGGCTGGTATACTTGTTCCCACACAGGATTGTAAAAAGCGGCATACAATTCTCGTGCTACTTCTAAAATTCCTACATACCCTGCATAAGGATGGTTGCGTTCAGTATTAATATCTAGGAATGGAATTCTAGCTGTGAGAGAGGTGTCTTGATGGCGTTTATCAGCAATTAACATATCAGCTTGATTTTCGTTAATTAGCTGTAAAATTTCTTCAGGACTATTTTGTTCTAAGATTATGCCATCTTGACCGAGCAAACTTTTGACTCTAATTTTATCCTCATCAGTATTATTCTTAGTAAGAATAGCAATAACTTCCATCCCCAATTTTTTAGCGGCAAAGATAATCAACCAACTCTTGAAACTTCCAGTAGAAAGGATAACGCGTTTACCTTGAAATCGGGTAATATACAGAGCGAGTTTTTCATCTATTGCAGCAGTTTCTTCTACAATTAGTTTTTCTGTACGTTCCTGCAAATCAGAATTATCTAACTTTGCAGCAATATTCCTTAAACACTGATTGATTTGCTCTATGCCATAAATAGACTCTTCAATATAGGGAATGCCATATTTTTTCTCCATCCCTTTTGCCATGTTAATTAGTGCTTTGGAGGAGAGTATGACGTTAAGTTTGGCACGATGGGCATAGCAAACTTCTTTGTAGATAGCATCGCCTGTAATTTTCGCCAAAACTCTAATACCTAATTTCTCCAATAACGGTAGAACATTCCATATTGCACCTGCAATGTTATGTTCACCAATTAGGTTGATGTCATCAGGTGTACTAGTGTCTGGTTCAGCTGTTCCAATAACGTGTTCTAGCAACGCTTCACCAGCGACACGGTTGCCCAAATTTTGGTTCCCAATAAAGCCAGGGCAATGTACAGGGATAGTAGGTATTCCTGTTTTTTCGGTAGCATCTTTGCAAACTCCTTCGATATCATCTCCAATCAGGGCGGTGATGCAAGTGGAGTAAACAAATACCGCCGTCGGTTTGTAGCGTCTTGCTAATTCTAAAATGCCTTTGTACAGCTTTTTGGCTCCACCGAAGATGATATCGTTCTCATCGATGTCGCTGCTAAAACGTATTTTGTACAACATCGAATCAGAAGAAAGACTGCTGTAACTTCCCCAAATACTGGCAGCACAGCCACTTGGCCCGTGAACTACATGAGCAGCATCGGTGATTGGTACTAGGGTAATCATCGCACTATCAAAAGCGCAACTCCCTTGAGTAGTTCCAGGTTGGGGTAATTGTGTGGAGGACTTTTTTTTATGCAGTTTCTGCTGCTGACGAGCATCTTCGGAATTGGAGTCACTGAGTGAATCGTTGATTTTTCCTGAAGTGGGATTCATTTGTTTGGTGACAATAGGTAGAATTTGTTAGATGTTAACTGAATTCCCCAAGGCTTTTATAGGACTTTCATTTATTAATCTATCTAAAACATGGAATAAAAGGGAATGATCAAGAGAATTTGTCATTCCCTAAAATATAAACATCAACTAGGTTAGAGAAGGAGAAAAGAAAAACACTAACTAAAGTAATAAAGTATTAATTTTGCTGTGTATACTTTATTGGATTAGTGTTAACACGGTACTGATAAAATACTCAGAGGTTAAGATTAGCTATTCGATTACCTCCATTTTAAAAGATTGTTGAGAAAGTGGGCGAGAATAGCCCACTTAATATTTACTTTGTATTTAGCACTTGAGTCTTAGCTACCAGAAACTATTTCTACGTTTCCTTTTTTCACTGCTTCTAGTGCTTCGCCTTGAACGTCTTCTAGCTTTTTCGCAGCATCTGCTTGGCTAATCATTTTTGCAGCATTTTCTTCACTTTCAAGGATACCGAACTCAATCAACAAATCTTCTAGCTCATCCATCTCGATGGGTGTGGGAACTGTAAGATTTGTATTGTTGATAATCTTGTCCGCTAATGTGCGGTATTCATTAGCTTGTTTGCTGTCAGGCGCATACTCGTTCACTGTCATCCGGCGCAATTCGGCGTGTTGCACGATATTGTCACGTGGGACGAAGTGAATCATGTGGGTATTCAATCTGGCTGCCAGGGTGCTAATCAGTTCGTCTTCCCGGTCAGTTTGACGGCTGTTACAAATCAGCCCACCCAAACGTACACCACCAGTATGAGCATATTTGAGAACGCCACGAGCAATGTTGTTGGCCGCAAACATCGCCATCATTTCACCGGAGGTAACGATGTAGATTTCTTGGGCTTTACCTTCACGAATAGGCATGGCGAAACCACCACACACAACGTCGCCCAATACGTCGTAGGATACGAAATCTACGTCTGAGTAAGCACCGTTTTCTTCGAGGAAGTTGATGGCGGTGATGATACCCCGACCGGCGCAACCTACACCAGGTTCTGGTCCACCAGATTCTACGCATCTGATATCCCGGAAGCCAGTGATTACCACTTCTTCGAGTTCGATATCTTCCACAGCGCCTCGTTCCGCAGCCAAGTGCAGCACGGTGGTTTGGGCTTTACAGTGGAGAATCAATCGGGTAGAGTCAGCTTTGGGGTCGCAACCCACAATCAAGATGCGTTGACCCTTTTCTGCCATAGAAGCGAGGGTATTTTGGGAGGTAGTAGATTTACCGATACCACCTTTACCGTAGAAAGCAATTTGTCTAATTTTGCCGTCGGACATGATGATTGATCCTGTAATTGTTTGTTTGGTGAATCTGTCGGTTGATGAGGCGTTGGCACAAAGTGCTTACCGGAGGTACTTGTTCTGTTAAGTTACAGCACTGACCTTATGTAGAACGTCATTGGAGGTGCTCGTTCTACAGCAAAAAGAGTCCGAAGAAAGAACATATTCAAGTTTTAGTCAGTGTTCGTTGGCCATTAGTCATTGTTTTTTCTGACTAATAGCTAGAGCGATAAGACATCACTCAAGGAATATTGCAAGTATTACCATCCACTCACCCAAATGATTTCTCTGACGGTAGTAATACCAACGGGAAAAAGAAAGCTACAGATTCCAAGCTGGAAACCACAATTCAATCCGAATTTCCTAATTATGAATTACGAATTACGAATTATCAAAGGTTGCTCATACCTAAAGAGTGGTTGCAGCAGGAATTTAAATTTACGCCAAGTTTTCCCTAAACCACACAACCAACCATTGCAATCCACTCTAAACAGTCGCTACAACTTCTCCGATTTTGCTGATATCATAACCGCCGAGAATTTCAAATTGGGAGTGAACCATCCGATGTCCCAAAGTACTGAGCAACTGCTGTACAGGTGCTTCTTCCAGATATTCCTTGAGAATCACCAAATCATATCGTGACCGATGTAAAGGGATAAATCCCAGCCCAAAGGCGGTAGCTACAGATGCCGTACTCATACCTGCATCGGCAACTCCTCTGACTACAGCTTGGGCAACATCTTGGTGACTTTTGAGTATATTGTCAAAGCCCTGAACAGCATCAAACGCTATCTGCTCTTTTTGGAGTGTTTGTTCCAAAAGCATCCGACTCCCAGAACCTATTTCGCGGTTGACAATAGTCGCTCCCCCTGACACTAAGTCAGTAACTGTTCTAATTCCCATTGGGTTTCCTGACTTTAACAAAAGTCCCTCCTCCCAGACACCAAGGGTAATCAGAACTGCTTCCCTTCCAGCCAGAACATCTCGAACAAAGGGAGTATTATACTCACCAGTTTCAGGATCATATAGGTGCATCCCAGCGATGTGCGCTTCACCTCGGCATAGACTGTGCAATGCAGCCATACTATTGGCGAAGTTATATTGGACTCGCAGTTGAGGATGCCAGCGTTCGGTGGCTCTTGCCCATAGTGAAATCACAGGGGCACAACCAGCAATCACAACGGTGTTATGAAGTGTTTCGAGATTATCGTCTAAAAGACGGACTCGAACTTTATTTGTACCTGTAAGGCTTGTACTTTCACCATCAGCTGGAATCATATCTTGGCGAAAAGCATCCTTGCCAATCAAGGGATAAGCTATCCATTGTCCTCCCACACGAGCCATGCTAACTCGTAGTTGCTGACCATTAGGAACGGGTTTGGCAAGAATTGCTTCAATTTCAGGTAAATCCCGCTCTAACCAGAATAGATCCTCAACTTGACAGCCAAGCGCTTTGGCCAAGCGAAGTGTTATGGCAACTGAGGGAGCATATAGTCCCGACTCGACACCACTAATTGTCTGACGAGTCACATTAGCGATGTTAGCCAAATCTTGTTGACTCATGCCTAAGCGAGTTCTAATCGACTTCAAGTTATTACGGAGGTCACTATCCTGCTTCATTGGCTTTGTCTCTTAGTTTCAAAAAGCCGTAGCGGATTTAAACATTGCATCTGCCAAGGCGAAAGTGTGGTCTTTGAGTTTATATCATTTCTCTTGGAAGACTTTTTGTGCTTTCGCTGTCTTGATTCCCCATATAAAAAGACTATCACAGAAATTGCCAATTTGCTTGCGAGGCGCAAATTATTTTTGCGGTTGGTTACTTTTTAGCCGCTTTTTTGGCTCAAAAGCCCCAAATTCCGATAAACAGAGCATTTATCTAGCAGTAAATTTTTACCAACTAATTTGGTAAAAAGTGGCGTCTAATACAGTTTTAGAGATTAGTTTCAGCTTTGATGCTTGATAGACGAGTAACACAAATAGTAGAAAACATACCAACCAATTTAGCTTTTAGGGGGAAATTTTGCCCTAATGAAAAATTACCTATTTGACTAAAGTGAATATGCACATAGCATTAGCAAGGAATTGCTGTTTTAAATTTTTGCACAATCAATTAGGTATTTACCAAAGTATGCGATAGATGCCAACAAAGCAATGGAGAGAATAAACAAAGGCGCAAAGATATAACTTTGCGCCTTTGCTTTTTATCCGAAATCATTTTCAGATTTACTTGTTAGGCTGAGGAGTCATCCGCAGATAGGGTTTGATTTCCTCGTAACCTTTGGGGAATTTCTCTTTAAGTACTTCTGGATCTTTCAGTGAGGGGACAATTACAACATCCTCTCCATCTTTCCAGTCAGCTGGTGTCGCCACGCTGTAATTATCAGTCAATTGCAGAGAATCAATTACCCGCAAAAGTTCATCAAAGTTGCGTCCCGTGCTGGGAGGATAGGTGAAAGAGAGACGGAGTTTCTTATTGGGGTCAATCACGAACACCGATCGCACTGTCACAGACGCATTAGCATTGGGGTGAATCATGTCGTAAAGTTCAGAAACCTTGCGATCTGCATCCGCCAAAATTGGGTAGTTAAGGGTGGTGCTTTGAGTTTCTTCAATGTCTCCCACCCAGCCTTTGTGAGATTCTACGTCATCAACGCTGAGTGCGATCGCTTTGACATTGCGCTTGTCAAATTCTGGTTTTAGCTTGGCAACTGTGCCGAGTTCTGTTGTACAAACAGGTGTAAAATCAGCAGGGTGAGAGAACAGCACAACCCAGCTGTCACCTGCCCATTGGTAAAAATCGATGTCGCCGTGTGTTGAGGCTTGCGTAAAGTTAGGTACTGTGTCACCTAGACGGAGAGCCATGAGAGATTCCCTGTAGTTAGAAAGGCATATATATTCTAGTATGCCATCATGACATAAAACCCCGATTTCCCAATCGGACTTTAGCAGTTTGAAACAAAATTTTAGGTTGTCAGCGCTCTCAGATAAGTGATTAAAAGGAGGTAAAAACTATTGACTAAAGTACACATATATGCTTTAGTTTATTATTTTTTCCCTATAGGTTTTTCTTTACATAGAAGATTGCAAATATCAGGGCGATAGCTGACTATAAGCTATTGCACGTCTGGCTTATTGAGTTGCAACATTTCCACATTATTGCAAAATTCCGATAATTTTTCTTCGCATCGATACAATATTATAAGAAATTTATAAGCTATGACAAATTTAATTGTCACAAAACAGGTAATGGGAATAAAGATTACAAATATATTTATTATTTTTAAATTTTGAATTAATGATGATAGTAATCCTTTTGGTTATTGGTGTTATTCTCAGCACAACTGCAAGTTTTGTTTTTGAAGTTCCTTGGTTGATGCCGATTTTAGGTACTGCTGTTCCCTATCCCATTTTCTTGTTACAAATTACGTCGTCAACAATATAAAAGTGCTTTTTGGTGGATGTTATTGTGGGGAGTGTTGCAGAGTATTGCCGTAATTGTAGCAACTGCGATGTCTACGACGGGCTACGCCTACGCACCACAAACAGCAGCAAAAGTTATCCTTCATTCATTTGGTTGCCAGAATTTTTTGGTAGGCTTGGATCGTTTGCTTTGCGATCGCATCCCAGCTAAAATTTTCTAAGGCGTACTTTTGGGCGTTTAATCCCCGGCGTTGGCGTTCTGCGGGATTTTCCAAAGCCTCTTGTAGTAACTCTACCAGTGCTTGAACATCTGTTGCGCCTACCCAACCCGACTCGCTATCACGTATTTGTTGACAAATATGCACTTGGTCAGAAATGACTACGGGTACACCTGCAACCATCGCTTCAGCTACAGCAATTCCAAAATTTTCGTAGTAAGAAGGTAAGACAAATAAATCAGCAGCTTGTAGTAAACTAACTTTGAGTTCACCAGTGATAAAGCCTGTAATTGTAGTGTGCGATCGCAATGGTGAATTTTGAATTTGGGATATTATCTTTTGTTCGTAATCTGGATCTTGAGGATTTGTCCCAGCTAAGACAAAATGAAACTTATAACCAACCGCTAACAGCTTCTCTAGCGCCGGAATCAACAAATTTAACCCTTTTTTCGGGTCAATTCGTGACATAAACAGCACCAAAGGCATATCCTTTGGTATTTCTAACTGACTACATACATTTTTAATAGAAGATTGACGGGGAATCACACCCAAAGGAATCACCAAATCTGGTGTAGATACCCCAAATCTTTCTGATATTTTAGCTTCTTGGTCGCTAGTAAAATGAATTGCTGCTGCACCAGCTAAATTTTGACGTTCTATAATTGCAACATAAAGCTGTTTTAATTGCTTTTTCTTCTGTAAATCAGCCGGATCGAGAGTACCCAAAGGACGAAAAATATAAGGTAGCTTTTGCTGGCGACACACAATAGCAGCAGCGCTAATTATTGGGGAGAATAGAGCATGGATATGTGCTATATCAAACTCGTGAGCATGAAGTTTTAGCCAGTTTAGTAAATCTAGAGAAAATTTGTAGCGACGAAACGGCGCACAACGAAAGTAAATTATTTCATAACCATCTTGTTTAATTGGGCGATTTAAAGGAACATCTAGAGGTGTTTGACCATTATCGCCATTACTATCAGTTGTGAGAATTGTAACTTCCACTCCCTCTTTTACCAATGCTGGAGCTAGCCCTAGTACCATTTGACTGGGGCCACCGTAAATTAGGGAAATTGAGGGAACAATTTGTAATACTTTCATTTTTTTGTCATTCGTCATTTGTCTTTTATCCTTCGTCATTTGTCCTTTATTATTCACTAATGACCAATGACTAATGACTAATGACCAACTCTTGATAAAACTCCAATTGCTGTTTAGCCAAAGCTTTATTTGTATATTGAATCATTGCTTTTTGATAACCTATTTCACCGAGAGTATGAGCAAAATCTGGTTTATCCATTAATTGAACTAAGCAATTAGCAAGAGCTTGAACATCACCTTCAGGAAATACTAAGCCAGCATCGCCAATTACATAGGGAATTTCCCCGGAATCAGAACCAATCACAGGAACTTGGCAAGCCATCGCTTCAATTAGCACATGACCAAATTGCTCTTTCCAGCCAGCAGAAGTTAAGGTTTTAAACTTGTAAGTTGTTTCTGAAGGTAATACTAAAGTACTCATTAAATTGATATAGCTTGCAACCTCATCGTGAGGAACACTTTCGATTAAAATTAACCGTTCTTTAATATTGTTTTCTGCCGCAATTTTCATTAATTCACTTTGCAACTCTCCTCGTCCCAATAACAGTAATTTCCAAGGTTTATTTTTCAATTTAATTAAGGCTTGTAAAAGCGTTAATAAACCCTTTTCTTGCACAAATCGCCCTACAAAACCTATTACAAAATCCTCTTTTTCAATGCCCAACTTAGCTGCTAACTCTGGTTGAGCTTTGGGAGTAAATAAACTTTCATCTACGCCCAGTTGCGGCATGACTTTAATTGCTCCTGTATATGCTCGTTGCCGCAAAACTTCTGCTCCATCCTGATTGCCAGAAATAATGCCGTGGCTGTGGTTGAGGTTATATTTTTCTAATAAAGAAATTGGTAGTTTCAGTTGGTAAGGAAGATTCCACCAAGTAAAAAATATATTTTTTGCCTTGAGTCCTAAGAGCTGATTTAAGGCAATCATTTGAGTATAAGCCAATGCTCTAGACCCTTGTTCCACTTGGATGATTTCGGGGCGAAATTGTTTTAACAAAGATATCAAATCAGCACCAAAGGTAAGAAGTCCCTGATGATTTTGACTAAAATTAGAAACTGGAACTATTCTAAATCTGCCTTCATCACGGTATTCAGTTTCAATAATTCTGTTTTGTACACCGCCTGGTTTCCAGCGCTTTGGGACTACAACTGTCACTTCAATGTCAGGTTCTAGTTGAGATAAAGCGCGTAATTTCTCACAGTTGAGGTCTACGATATAAGTGTGACTAGCAACTAAGATTTTCATCTATCCTTTGTTATTCACTAATGACTAATGACTAATGACCAATGACAAATGACTAATAACTAAACTTGTTTATCCAATCGACTGTAAATTTGACCATCGTTCCATAGTGATTGGATGACAGTAGCCAAGGCTTTGAAAAAACCCAAAATGTAGAAAATACCGCGAGTGGCAATTTTGATGGGGGAACCACTTTTATGGCAAGGTGGTCGTCCCAGAACGTGACAGTCAAATAAACGACCGTATAGGCGTAAAGCTTGAGTCGCAGTCAGGTTTTTCAGCCCTAGTAGGAAATGGTTGTGATAAAAGGTGAGTTGATATTTTAGCGATCGCATACTAATATCATGACAACCCCCTGTTTCTTCGCCTAAATGCACCAAATGGGCTTCTGGGTCGTACCAAATTTTATATCCGGTTTGTCGCACCCGCAAACAAAAATCTGACTCTTCGCGCACTGCACTACCGCGAAACCTCTCATCAAACCTCAGCCCATACTTAGTAAATATTTCGCGGCGAAATGACATATTACAGCCCCTAGCTGTCAGTACTTGCTGAGGTTTGGTGGTATGTACTAAATCAATATGATACCAAGCAATTCCTGGGTCCATAGCTTCGGGAGGCAGATATTCAATCTGTAAATCTCCTCCAGAATCACCTAATTTCATTCTGTCAAACACCCGTCCAGCCACAGCCCCCACCTCTGGGTTTTGCACATAATTTTTCGCATGGGCTGCTAACAATTCAGGGGTTAGCTGAACATCATCATCAATAAACAATATTATTTCACCAGATGACCGCCGCACAGCATAATTTCGCGCCCCTGGCAAACTTGCCCAATCCAAACGCAACCATTTAATTTTACCTACATCTGCCATCTCTTCTAGGTAGGCTTGAATTTCTGGTTGGTGTTTTGCGGTTTGGTCTACAACTAAAACTTCAAAATTTGGATAGTCTTGTTTTAAGACATCCACAATGCTATCGCGTAGCGCTTCTTCCCGTCCGTAGGTCGGGATAACTACAGTAATTAATGGCCAATTATTCACAATTTTTATTAAGTAATTTTACTACTTCTACAATAATAGCCTTGTAGAAATTAATTTTCATGAAATTCAGTAAGTGGCTATTGCTTTAATTTACATGCTGTATTTTCACGGGTTCTGAAAAACCTCACTTCTATCCCTTTCTCTGACTGCGAAATTGCTTACTCATCAATAAGTATCATCGAAAAATAAGTGTATAGCGATAATTTAGAGGTAGGTTGAGAATACTGAGGTATTTTTGACCTCAAATCATATCTTTAGCCATTTTTATTTCATTTAAATTGTTTTTAGACGTTTTTTCTTGTTTTTTTGCTGAGGGTTGGCATCTTCCTTATCTTGTTTCTCCAGTTCTGGCAACTTAAAAAGAACTCCCGCAAAAAACCAATAATAGGCCGCAACAGGATCAACATCCAGAGGATAGTAGTAAGTGTTGGTGCTAATAAATAATATAAACACCCACAAAGCGGCTCCGGAACTACGGAAATTACGGTTCTTTATGGAGCGATAGGTTTTAAAGCCCAGAATTGTTAAACTTGTTACCAAACCCAGAAACGCTAGTAATCCCAAAATTCCCACTTCATAAAGTACTTTGGGGTAGTAGGTTTCCACAAGCTTAGTTTCACCCATCACACGAGCAGAGTTTGTGGCTCGTCCTAAGCCGCTTCCCAAGGGCCCGTCTACGTTTTTCCAATTTTCTTCAAATTGCTGTATGATAAAATCTTGAGGTGGTGAAGCGTTCCAACGACTGACAAAACTCTCTGTTCTCTCTTGTACGACAGCAGGGTTAGTCACCATCGCAATTCCTAGAATGAAGGCAAGTCCCACGCCTATGGGGATAAATCGTTTCAGGTTGCCAAGTTGTCCGGTAAGCAATAGCAAAATCCCGAAGCAGATTGGTACTAAAGCTAAGGCGATTCTCTGTCCAGAGATTACAGCATCGATAAAGACTCCCACTATAGAAGCTAAACCGATGATCCGCCATATTGGCGAGGGATCGGTGAAGCCGGTGGCAAAGGTAAAAAAGGTGCTAGAAATTAAGAACCAAGCCCACTGCCAAGGAGCTACAAATGTCCCTGGTAGGCGAATAACCCCTTCTTCGGGACTATATACTAGCGCTCCACCAAAATAACACCGGGCTTCGAGTGTTGCTCTAAATAAGGCATCTCCTTCCAGACCTCTAGTGCCTTGACATACACCTGTTAGTAGTAATAGATATTGAAGAAATCCCAGCGCGCAGCAAATCAGTGTGAGGACAATCTGGAGGCGCAATAAAAATAGAAAATCCCGCTTATCGCGAATTAGATAGTAGGCACAACCAATCAGGGGAACATAGCCTAAAAATACTTTTAGTCCCAGAATGCCCATACCTAATGGTATTTCTTGGGGTGCTTTTTCTAATAGTCCCACACTCTGCGGGTTAAATTGCTGTCCACCATTGACAAACAACAGTGTTAGCAGACTGCAAGCCAAAACAATATAAAGTGGGATTCTAATGCCTTTGGGAATAATTATAGGTAGCCCCTGTTTACGGCAAGTCTGCCAAAGTCCAATTAGCGCTGGAACGTAAAAGGCATCTTTAGCTAATTGGAGTATGGGACTATTGCCCAAGTAGTAGGTGACAGTACCTCCTATAGGTATGTAAATGATGAAAGCATATAGGGCTTGGCGCGGATATTTGTAGGAAAGCGACATGACTATTATCCCTAACACGCCGGGGACTGCTGCTTTAATTCCAACTAGGAAAAAAAGTAGAATGCCAACGAAGACACCGCCAAAAGTGGCGGTGGTGAGTAAGCTAGTGAGTTCTTTACGTACTTGGGCAGATTTGCGCTTTTGGGCTAACTGTTCTTTGAGGCTAAGGGTAGAAGTTTCCTTTTTAGCCTGCTTTTTCGATTTTTTAGATTTCTGAGATTTTGATTTGAATTTTGGCATAGTGGCACTGTAGCCTATCAGCCTCGCAAAATACTCCATTATATAGGACTAATATTTGATTTGATTTTAAAATACACGTAGGGGAGCCAGTGCGTTGCGCAGGTTCCCGACGCTCCATAACTCGCTAATGCTGCGCTATCCCTTGTAGCAACTGGCGTTGTGTTAGCGTCGAAACTACGGCACAATTTCAAGCTTCTGGTGCTTTACACTCAGCTAATACACCATATAAGACTATTTATGAGATTTTTTCACAAGCAATTTACAACTCTGATAGTTGATAAATCTCTTTCGATTGCTGTAGCTTGTATAATCCGAATTCGTCTCTCAATGATTGATTTAATAATTTCCGATTAAAAATGCTAAATCTTAATCTTTTTGAATTGTTAAAAAGATTTTCTCCTGTTGCCAAAATATAAACCGCGCCTGGAAATGGTAATGATTTAATGGATTTTCCTTTGTTCTTTAAAATATCTCTGACTTTAGCGTGGTCTATATAATATTTATAGTATCCGTAGCCACGATTATATTCTGCGGTTTCTGGCAAATCATTCAAATCATATCGAATAATATTACAAGTTCCGCACATTTTATAAAAATTGCTTCTTTTGATATATATGTAATCATTGCCTTCTTGATATTTATAACCTTTATTTATAAACCATCCATTAGAATCAGGGTGTTGTTGAACAAATTTGGCTAACTTTTCACTCACACAATCGTCAGCATCAACTGTCATAGTGTGAGTGGGACAAAATTGACGAGCATACATCAATCCTTTTAAGATTTTACGCCCTTTATCTGTGTCTCCTTTGGCTTCAGGGCTAGGCTAGTTTGGAGGGGAAAAATCAACTGTAATGTATGTAATATGAGGATGAGTGAATTCTATTTTGGGCTTTTCGTGACAAACAACAATAACGTGAAAGTTAGGTGAGGTTTGATTGCAAACTGATTTAATGCATCTTTCAAATAATTGTATAACACGCTCCCAGGAATTGGAAACTTGCGCACTTTTGAGTGGGATAACAAAAACAAGCACTGTATTTTATCAGAACAAACAGCTAGGAATCTCGAAGCAAATAATAACACGTTAAGACTTACGCTAAGACTAAATGTCATGATGAAGTGGCAAAAGCTGTCGTGTTTCTGGCTTAAGACGACAGCTGTTTTATTACTGGCATCGAATTGTTTGCCGATGGCGGTGTGGCACTAATCTAATCACTTTTGGTCAGGGTAACTCCATAAAGCCAGCCCGCACTCAGCCACAGTAACAGAAGCCAATTACCCGATTTCATGCAATTCGAGTTACTTGCTGATTCACACGAGGACGGCCAAAGCGTTCCCAAGCACTCCCTCCTCGCAAAAATAGCTCTAAAAAGCGTAATGGTTCCCCAGAATCTCCTCTTGACCAACCGGAACTACCAGGAGCAAAGGCTAAAGTTCCTTCAGATACCTTGAAACTACCATCAGAATACACCGCATCACTGACCACATCTCCAATTCGGATCACGATCTTGGTTTGAGGCTCCAAGTTAAGTGTATGCGCCCCAATAGTTGTTTTAATGTTGCCGTAGCCATCAATCCAGGCAATGCGATCTGGTGGAACATCTGGGATTTGCTCACTGTTGAGGCTATCTCCCAGAAGGCTAAAATCTTCATTCATGATGGCAGCCGCAGCCGGAGGAAATACATCCCGTGAGCGAAACTGCGAGCCACCACGAGAAACGTTGATCGATCGCAACTCCTTTGTATAGTCTTTGATAAAGGAGAGGGTGTAGCCCGCATTTACACCCACTACTTTTACACCATTGGATAGAAGGGCATAAGTTAGCCCTTCACCTTCATTGTCTCGACGGGCTTCAGGATCATCCTGACGAGGCGCACAGTTGTGATAAATTAGGCGATCGCTAGGGCCTGGATTCAGTCCTAGTTGGGCAATCCAGAATCCCGTTGCTAAGGTACTGAATGCTGGAACCGAAAGCAAATGAATTTCGGCATGGGGAAAAGTCATCAGCAGACGTTGTGTGACTTCAGTAAATGCCGGATCTCCTGTACCGTAGTCTGCAATGACGCAGATAAACATTCTGCTCCTCCTTTTGATGGGTAGTAATTTGCAATCAACCTAATTCATAATTAGTAATTATGAATTATTCCGTCATGATGTGATTACAGGGTGAAATGAAAAAACGAGTGTTCATTTCACTCCTAATTAATAACGTTAAAGTCTTAGTCAACGCAATGAAAACAATCACTTCACTTTTTAGCGAAGAACGCAACCAACTCCAGACAGATATTGATAATACAATCGGCATTGAGCAAATAGTTAAACTGGTTCAAAATCGGCTCGATAATCTCGAAAGAATTTACATTGAAAAGCTTAATTTAGCTCAAGTTCGTCTGGCTTCCTTTTTCCTGGATACGCTGCGGCAGTCTATCGCCACTCTGGCTGCGGCTAACTATCTTCAAGTTGCTCCAACCGAACAAAGGCAAATTACTAATACAGGGACAAAGTTGTTTAGCAGCAGATTCATCCTAAAACTGCTAAAGGGAATAATTTATATAGGCATCTTAGGTTCGTTGTTTTCCTTAACTAAAACTACCCCAGGTGCGTGGATGGCTATCTTATTAACCTCTCTACTTATCGGACTAGAAATTGTACTTCAACTCGAATCAAACAACCAGCAAAATAATTCTATATCTGAAGGAGTATTAAAATTACCTCAACCAATTCTTCGGGTTGATAGCAAAGTATTTTTAGATCACCTTGGCGATGCTCTCAACACTATCGACCTAGCAGTGGCTAGATTAGAAGAATCAAATAAACATGAAGGCGACATAGCAATAGAAGAACTGCCAGAGTTATTGAATTTTCTCCAAAGATTAATGGGTGCATCCAAACTTGATAAACCCCAAATGGCTTATGAACTGGCGAAACTTCTACCACAGATTTTAATGTCTCAGGGAATTAACGCTCAAATTTACCGATCGAATAGCGATCGCGAGTATTTTGATTTTGAGCCAAGTATCGACCCCGATACCAAAGAACACGTGACTCTAACGCCGGCTTTGTTGAAAGGCGATCGCTTAATTCGGCGCGGTAGGGTAATTGAGCCAGCGTATTCTTCTTCTAGAGAATAATAGACAATAAGGGTATGGAAATTTTAGAAACAATCGGTTTTGATTTAGGACACGGTGAAACGGCTGTAGCCAAAGCTGTAGTGGAAAGCATCGAACCTCCCCAGATGTTGGAGATTAATAACAAGAAGAACCAAATTACAGCCCTTGGCTGGCATCCCAAACTCGGTTATCTTGTCGGCGAACAAGCATTAATTCAAGCTGGCGTTACCCAACTGACAATCTCTTTCAAGCAAAAACCCAACAACGATCCCAAATATCGGGAAACAATTAGCACTTTTGTGGCAACCTACTACCGCCTTTTAAAAGAAAGTAAACAACTTGCAGGTGGGGAAGGTAGCTATTTTTACATTGGCTGTCCATCAGGATGGACAATTAGCGATCGCACCGAATACCAAAAGCTACTTCAAGAAGCTGGCATTTCTCAACTCAATGTCGTACCCGAATCGCGGGCTGCTTTCATGCAAGCCAAAGAAGCCGGGAAGTTGGAGTATGACAAACTTGTTGGATCGGTGCTAATTGTCGATATTGGTTCTTCAACCACAGATTTTACTTTGGTTAAAAGCTTAGAAGAAATCCCGATAGATTTCGGGAGTAATACTTTAGGTGCATCTCTAATTGACAAAGCTATTTTTGCCCGGACTCTCGCCAACCACGAACAAAAAGCATTACTCGAAAAAGTATTTCAGGAATATCCCCATCACCAAGCTCGTTGTGAACTTGCTTGCCGCAAAGCTAAAGAAGATTACTTTTCTAATGAGCAGCTATACAGCGATCCTGAATCCTTTGCGCGTGGCTTCGAGTCGATCAACGAACAGATTTATTTTATTCCCCAAGTGAATAAATTGATGATAGAGGAAATCTTAAACCAACCCTTACCTGAACTGGAGCATCATAGTTGGATTAAATCATTTCGCAACTCTTTAACCGAGGCGAAAGAAAAGCTAGAAAAACTTGGAATCGTGCCGAAACTTTTGTTGATGACTGGCGGTGCATCTCGCATGAAGTTCACGCACGTTCTTTGTCAGGAAATGTTTCCCGAACCAGAAACCCTGCTTCGCCCCGATCCTGAACCGGAACGCTGCATTGCAATGGGTTTAGCACGAGTCGGACGATGGGATTTGCGTGCTGCTGCTTTTAAAGAAGAAGTTAACAAACTATTTAGCTCGAATAAGCTCAAAGGTTTGATTGAAAGGCATATTCCAGAGTTAATCGAATCACTAACTAAGCCTTTAGCAGATGGCTTGATTGTCAATGCAGTTAAACCAGGTTTAAAAGATTGGCAAAAAAACAAAATACGGACTTTAGCCGATTTAGAAACATCTTTGATTGGTCGGGCAGAACAGTGGCTCAAAAGCGATGCCTCTGGCAACGTCTCCGACGAACGCGCTGTGCAGATAATTAATCATCAATCCGCTTCCTGGTTTAGCAATAAAATCCAACCAGATTTAGCCGCACAAACCGATCCAATCTGTCGAAAGTTTCAGATACCTAGAAGCAGCTTACGGTTCAAGGATAGCATTGACCCCAATTTTGTTAACCCAGAGTTACAAATTGGAGATGCTATCTTGGCTGAGACAGTAGCGTTTATCGTCAATGTAGTTATTGGTGGAGGCGCTGTGGCTAGCATTATCACTCTAATACTAACTGGGCATTTAACCTGGCCAATTGCATTAGTATATGGGGCTTCGGTGATGGCGGCAGGAATGGAGCTAAATCGTAAGAGTGTTCAAGAAGTAATTAAGACAAATGTGGATGTACCTAGTTGGATTCGTTCTAGTTTTTTGAACGACAAAAAAATTGAGGATATATGTGAGCAAATAAAACCTGAGTTAGAGAAAGTTCTTCAAGAGCAACTGACAGCAAATCAAGAGGCTTTTGACAAACTGATTGTCAAAGTTGAGCAAGAACTTCAAAATAGCCTTTCCACCAAGGTTCAATCTTGCATAATTCTGATCCAATAGCGGTAGTTAGTGAGCGACAACAATAACAATTATTCTAAACTTTCTGCTTACCAGTGAATTAAATATGTAAGCTGCTAAAAAGCCAATGATTAAAATCATAGTTTTCTTTCTTATGATTGGGCTGATTATCACTGGGATTTTACTCAATCCGATTTTAGTAAAAAGGCGAAGGAACCGTCTCAAACATCGTCCTTTTCCCCCACTTTGGAATGCGATCATTGAGAATAATCTTCCCATTTATCTGTGTATTTCTCCCGATGAAATCAGACGACTTCAGGGACATATTCAAGTGTTCTTAGCAGAAAAGCAATTTATTGGCTGTAGAGGATTACAGGTGACAGAGGAAATGAAAGTTACTCTTGCGGCGATCGCCTGTTTACTTCTATTAAATGAACGTGGGCAGTACTTCCCCAGACTTCGTTCAATTCTGGTGTATCCCAATGCTTATTTTGTTCAGGAAACAACTTCCATCGGAAAATATGTTGTTGAAGAAAGGCGTGTAGCAAGACTAGGTGAATCGTGGACAAATGACCAATTAGTTCTGTCTTGGGAACAGGTGAAACAAGACACTGATAACTGGAAAGATGGACGTAACGTTGTGCTTCATGAATTCGCCCATCAATTGGATCAAGAAGATGGTAAAGCTGAAGGAGTTCCGGTACTGCAACACAACTCAGACTATGCTATTTGGGCGAAGGTGATGACAGAAGCATATCAGCAACTTTGTAATGATGTTCTACAAGGTGCAAAGACGGTAATGGATAGCTATGGCGCAACGAATCCCGCAGAATTTTTCGCCGTAGCGACTGAGACATTCTTTGAGAAACCGCACCAATTGCTGTCTAAGCATCCGGCACTTTATGAGCAACTGCAACGTTACTATCAATTAGATCCTGTGCAATGGGCTTAAACTACGACCATGAGCTACTAAATATAACCTCAGCTTCAGATTGCATGAGTCGGAATAGTAATAAAAACATAAATCTTTGAATTATGCATAAAAAAGAAGTTTAAAAACCTTGAATTACTAGATTTAAGTTCAAAATATTGAAGTGGAGTTAGGCAATATACTAATTTTGATCGCTGATACAAGCTTGCCCAGCCGAGTGGTAAAGTTAGACAACGCCATTTCAACTATTTGATTCAGCCCCAAGGGATTGTATGACCTCAAATAACAAAATAATAGCGGTGCTGTGCCGAGTGCTGGAGGAAGCGTAGAAGCTGGGGCAGATGTCCGCTGTAATTAGAACCATAACTTTTCCGCTAGCGAAAGCTTATGCTTACAGTTACAATTCACCAACGCCTAGATTTTTATGTAAGCCTCATCAGCATTTTCGCAATTCGCTCACTGTAGGTGAGGGCGGGGACAGGATTCCCCTTCTCTCTGTGCGCGAACCACCAGCCGGAATGCTTATGCAAGAACCATCTACTGCAAAAGCCCATATCAGACGAAAACGTTGTGTTCCACTGCAATTATTCGTAGCTGTGGCTACTATTTTATCAGGAGCCAGTCGTATTACCTGTTTCGACTGTCTAAGGTTAACACAAGATGGCGCCGTTGCAGCTTGCACATTATTTGGCCACGATGCAACAGCAAAAAGAACAGCAGGAATCAGCGTTATCAGCTTCTTTAATTGACTTGTATTCGCGATTGACATGATCTTCTCCATCAAAGTTGTGAGATTGAAACGAATGGCGCTAGAGTGTGTCTACAACGTACAAAATCAATGATCTTATGCTTGTGAATATTATCTCAAGGGTACGTCTTTCTTTTCCAGCAAGCTATTAGTTCTCGTAATAAATATTCACAAAATTGACTTTGCAGACACGCCCTAGCTTTAGTAAAGTGTAGGTTTAGTTATAGTTTTATTTCACCTAAATTTATTAGGTAGAACTAAGCCGTCAATGCCTAATCTACTTAATTCAAATTTTATAGGAATTAATCTAGAAAATCAAGATTATACAGCTTGTTTCTAAAATATAACTACAGGAATTATGTTTTGATTATATTAACTTTTGAAACGTCTAAGAGCATTGGTAATGCTAAATAGTAATACTAATTGTTTTTAAGATTGCAATATATAGCACTTCCAGCAGCTATGATGTACATCCTCAAAGCTGAAAGGTATGCTAGGAGAAAAGCAAGGAGAAAAACTGTATTGCATAATAGCAAGAAGCGCTGTATCAGATTCATTCAGACTTCTAAGGAAGAGGAACTGGAAATATCATATCTAGGAAACATTTGGAAAAATGATATAAAGTTTATCTGGCTTCCTGCTTTCCTCAAAACTTGGTTGTTAATAAATCTATAATATTTTGCGCTCAAAACTAGAGCACTTTTGTTTCCGAAAGTTACACAAAAGGTAAAGTAAGCAGTGTAGGGTAAAATCAAGACTAGTATTCAGACAGCAGTCAAACCGCCAATCGTTAGCGAAGGCAAAGGCAATCAGCCAATTAGTAAGGGCAGAAAAACACGATCGCATCCAACAGACCAAGAACGCCAACAGCCAACAAATAGCGCAAAACCTACACTTGACGCTTCAAAAATGGACAACACACTTGTAGCTGATTTGCAACCTCAGAACCAAAATAACCAACAGTTTCTTAACAACCAGACGCGATGATCGAAGACCCGCCTTTCCTACGGAACGCTCCGCGAACAGCGATCGCTCTTAACCTTCAACTTAATAACTGTGTCATTGACTTTTGAATGGGTGACTTCCGCCTTGCGGTACTAGAAGTTTTTCATCGCCAGAATCTTCAAAGCTACTGCTTCAGGGATAGGCATCACTGATAATCGATTTCCTTGTCTCACCAACATTAACTCTTCGGCGCTAAACTTCTCTTTGAGCATTGATAGCAAGATGGGGTTAGAAAAAGTTTCAACAAATTCCACTACAACTGTTTGCCAGCGAGGGGATTCAGAACTTGATTTTGGGTCGTAGTATTTACTTTCTGGCTCAAACTGGGTCGGGTCAGCAATATCTTTTTTCACTACACGCATTAACCCAGCAATACTGGGAGGATTAGTACTGGAGTGGTAGAAAAAAGCTAAGTCTCCTTCATCCATTTGGCGCAAAAAGTTGCGAGCTTGATAATTGCGAACGCCGTCCCAGATAGTCTCTTTCTGCTGTTGGAGATCAGCAATGCTATAGGCTTCTGGTTCTGATTTCATTAACCAATAATTCATCTACACAAATTATCTATATACAAAAGTATTTTAATTTTGAGCAGGTAAGTAAGTTCGTAGTAAGGACTTTAGTCCTTATTTTCTAAGCACTAAAGTGCTTACTACAAACCTTCTTGCACTAGCTTAGACATTGTACTAGTGAACATTGGACTTAACTGCGGTAAGCTATAACGGCATAAAACGGATCTCCTCCAGCTGCACCCAACCACTGTAATAAATTCGGTAATGTTGATTTATGAACTATAACTTCTGCGGTTGTAAATCCTGGAACTGAGGCAAAGTAAGCTTTGACTAATTCTACCCGCTGTGCTTCTGAAGCCTCTCGCCAAGCTTGAATCGCCTTTTCAAAAAACATTCGGTTAGAAAAGCTGATAATTGCAACACCACCGGGTTTCAAGATGCGGTAAATCTCGGAAAATACTGCTTCTGGATATTGCATATATTGCACAGATACGCAATTGAGAACAGCATCAAAATCTCCATCTGGTAAAGGTAGCTGCGGATTTTCGTTAAGATTTTGCACAAAGTAATGATTTAAGCGGGAATTTCGTGCTAATTCCTCAGCGTTGAGTCCGTGTCCCTCCACATGGTCAAACTCCATCTCTTCTGGCAGATGAGACACCCAACTGCTCATCATATCAAAAATGCGAGTATTGGGTTTCAGGCGATCGCGGTATAAATCCGTTAGCTGTTGAATAAATCCTTCATCGACATGGGTGACGAAGCGAGGATAGGCGTAGAACAGCTTATCGTCTGTGTCATCTAATTTCAGGCGTTGATTCGGTCTTAACTGCATAAATCTCTGTTTTGGAGAACTTTTTCCGCAAGATGTGGCAATTTCAAGTATTTTTCAACAATCACTATGTAACATATTTTAATAACAACAGGATACTTAAACGAGTCTAAATAGCAGCATTCAATTTTATCAATTCAATGTTTCATAAACTACACTTTTTGCAGCACATTTGGCGACAAATCCGCCTGGTAGGATCGTTACCCTATTTAAGTTTGTTCCTTTGGATGTTACCCTTATTATTATTTACTTCTGGGCACAATAGTCTGATGGCACATGATGAAGCTCTTTACGCTTCGCGTGCGCGTCTGATGTTTGATTCTGGTAATTGGATAGCTCCTTGGGAAAAGGCACATCATAAAACACCTGGCCCTTATTGGTTAATTGCCAGTTTCTACAAGTTGTTTGGTATCAGTGATACTAGTGCACGTCTTCCTAGTATGATTGCCAGCATTTTTAGCTTATGGCTGGTGTATGAAATTGGCAAAATTATGCTAGGCAAAAAATTAGCCTGGCTAGCTACTACAATTTTAAGTGTGGAATTTCTCTGGCTGCAATACTCTCGCTTAAGTACGCCTGATGTACCGATGATTTTCTTGGTACTCTTAGCTATTTTTTCTTTACTAAAAATAGAATTACATCCTAAATATCACTATTTTTGGAGTTTTCTCGCTGGTTTAAGTTTAGGTTTAGGCTTCTTAGTCAGAAGCTTTATGATTTTTTTACCAATTATCGCTTTATTACCTTATTTAATTTGGGAACATCACCGTCATCGTCATCTGAGTAACCCAATTTTATATCTAGGCTTTTTCGTAGGTTTAATACCCACCTGTGTTTGGCTGTGGTTAAGCTGGCTGCACTATGGAAATCAGAGTTTTGAGGAGTTGCTCAAGTTTGTTGTGCAACTAGGTTCTGAAGATCGCAATCATAATGGGCCACTATTCTATTTATGGAATATTCCTTTAAAAGCATTTCCTTGGGCTTTTTTTGGAGTTTTAGGTTTGTTTTTAACTCTCCGCCGCCCCATTTTTCGTTACCAGTTAATATTAGTTGGCTTTCCACTTGTTTTATTTGTAGAACTTACTATTTTTAGCACTCGTTTATCTCACTATAGTCTTTGTCTTTATCCGTTTATAGCTTTTTTGGCATCTGTGGGTTTAAGCTGGTTAGCCAATATTTACCAGACAGGAATTCCCCCACAATTCCCTCTTAAAAAAAGTCAAAAGAAGATATTAAACCTTTTTGCAAGGAAGAATCTTCCTCGAAATCTCAGTTATGGCTTTGGTGGATTAGGTGTTTTACTTGTAATAGCAAGTATTGTCGTTATTAGTTGCGGTGGTTCTGACATTCGTAAGGAAGCAACTATTGGCTTGGCTATGGGGTTGGGTTGGTTAATTTTACCTGTGGTGTGGATTAGTCGTTACCACTTTGGCAAGAAGTTTCTCACAGCACGTTACTGGATTGCAGGATGGTTAATTCCCTGTTGGCTAACTTTGGCGACGACAGGTAGTATTGGTCTGTTAAGTGACTATAACCCTGTTTTAAGAACTTTTTTACAACAAAGTGCGATCGCTTTAATTCTCCAATCTCATCCTATCTACCTTGTGCAAATAGACCAGAAAATCCAAGTACTGCTTAATTTCTATCTTGCTATTCGCCCCCAAGCAGTAGTCTCTATTTCCCAAGTACCAGCTTTGAGCTATGCTTTGATCTATACTGACCAGTCCCCTAAATTATCTCGGGCTTACCACGTTCTTGGTACAGTAAAAGAGTACCAACTGATTCAAGTTCTTCCCTAAGACAGATGCAAAGCAACTATTGCTAAATAATATGAACTTGGTTATAATAGTACGCATACTAAGTATTATCTGAAATGGTTTCTACATCTAATCACTCCCCAACCTTAGAGTCGTGGCAGCAAAATCTGGCACCATACAATTTGGGCTACAGAATCAAATTAGTCTCACAACTGCTGAGTCGCAAATTTACTGAGAAGCTAGAACCCTTTGGACTGACGCCATTTCACTGGTTGGTGTTGTGCTGTCTTTGGCAAGAAGATGGTTTACCTACTTCAAGTATTGGGGACAAACTCAAACAAGTGGGAGGGACTTTAACAGGCGTACTCGATCGAATGGAAGAACGCGGTTTGGTGCGTCGAGAACGCGACACTCAAGATCGGCGCATCTGGCGGATCTGGCTCACGGATGCAGGTAAGGAACTAGAAGCTATTTTACCGCCAATCGCCGCAGCCGTTCGTGATGAAGCGATGGATGGTATTTCCTTTGCTGACCGAGAACTGTTTTCCCAAATCTTGAATCGAGCGATCGCTAACCTGTCTTAAAGATGATTTTATAATCACCCGACCGGGGGAGGCAGTGTAAAGATTTATTTTGAGATAATATTACGCATACTAAGGAAATAAGGATTTTTTTCAGACAATATTACGCATTCTAAATAAACGACTATTAATCAAGTTATTGAACGAACAAGCGAGGTAAGAATCATGGGTGCTAATACCTTTAACGGACGCAACGGACACAAAACCCCAGTTTTAGAAAAAGAAGTGATTCCTGATTTAGAGACTTTAGAAACTGTCACCACAGAGACACGCGCAACAGCAGAAGCACCTGTTGTAACTCCTGAGATCGAAAAAGAAGTTCCACCGAAACGGAAAAGACCGACCGGCTTAATTTTGGCAGGATTAGGTGTAGGTGCGATCGCCGCAGGTACTTTTGGTTATCACTACTGGCAATATGCCTCCACCCACCAGGAAACAGACAACGCCACCGTTGCGGGAAATATTCACCAAGTTAGTAGCCGCATTCCTGGAACAATAAGTGAAGTGCTGGTGAATGACAACCAACTGGTGCAACCGGGAGAATTGTTAGTGAAGTTAGATCCACGAGACTATCAAAGTAAGGTGCAACAAGCACAAGCCGCCCTCGAAAATGCTCGTGGTCAGGCGCAAGCTGCTCAAGCAAATATTGCTTTAAGTTCACAAACCACTACTGGTAAGACAACTCAAGCGCAAGGAGATGTCAGTGGTGCAGTAGCAGCAATTTCTACAGCCCAAGCAGCAGTACAAGAAGCGCAAGCGGGGATACCAGCAGCACAAGCTGAAGTCAGACTAGCCGAAGCAGGGATTCCCGCCGCCCAAGCGCAAGTAGCCCAAACAAACGCAAATTTGGAAAATGCCCGAGCAGATTACAATCGCTACAACCAGTTGTATCAATCAGGTGCGATCGCTCGCCAGCAACTAGATACAGCCAAGGCTGCTTATGATGTGGCAACCGCACAGAAAAACGCCGCGATTCAGGGAGTACAACAAGCCCAAGCCAAGTTAGCCTCCGCCAAAGTTGGTGTCGCCAAAGCCCAGTCTCAACTTGCACAAGCCCAAGAAAATGTCACCAACGCCCAAGCTAAATTAGCAGCATCTAAGGGAGGATTGCAACAAGCGACCGCAGGCGGACAAGATACCACAGTCAAACGTAGCCAATACGAAGCAGCAAAAGCAGCGATCGCGCAATCAGAAGCATCGCTAAAAGACGCACAATTGCAACTATCTTATGCCAATGTTACCGCCCCCAGTGCTGGACGGGTTGGTAGAAAAAACGTCGAAATTGGCAACCGCGTCGCAGCAGGAACACCATTAATGGCGATCGTGGATAACAGCTATTGGGTAGTTGCGAACTTTAAAGAAACTCAATTAGAAAAGATGCGGCCAGGAGAGCCAGTAGAGATCAAGCTAGATAGTTTCCCTCATCACACCTTTATTGGTCGTGTTGACAGTATTTCGCCAGCTTCCGGCGCTCAGTTTGCCTTATTACCACCGGATAATGCTACGGGTAACTTTACTAAGGTTGTCCAACGCATTCCAGTAAAAGTAGTTTTCGACCAAAAGAGCATTCAAGGATACGAATCGCGGATTACTCCTGGGATGTCTGCGGAAGTTGCTGTAGAAGTCAAGTAATGCCAAATTGTCTGCAAACTAAACGAAAAACCTCTTTCTTGCTGTAAATCTTCCTACACCTATAGAGAGGCGTATAGAGATGAGGTGAGATGATATTTATGAAAGCAGATTGGTATAAAGCAAGCCTGAGATGAAAAAACCGCTACTACCTGCTTTAAGGTCAAAAAACTTTCAGCTATTTTTTGCCGGACAAGGTATTTCCCTAATTGGGACGTGGATGACGCAACTTGCCACGATTTGGTTAGTTTATGACTTGACAAACTCCCCATTAATGCTAGGAGTTGTAGGATTTTCGAGTCAAATTCCGAGCTTTTTTTTAGCTCCCTTTGGCGGAGTATTTGTAGATCGCTTTTCTCGGTATCGTACTTTAATTGGTACGCAAATCTTGGCGATGATTCAATCATTAACATTAGCAGCACTGGCGCTAACTGGAGTGATTGAGGTATGGCAGATCATCGCCTTGAGTTTGTTCCAAGGATTTATTAACGCCTTAGATGCGCCAGCCCGTCAAGCTTTTGTGCCAGAATTGGTTGAACACAGAGAAGATTTAGCCAATGCGATCGCGATTAATTCCACGATGGTTAACGGGGCACGATTAATTGGCCCTGCGATCGGGGGTTTATTAATTGCCAGAGTTGGAACTGGCTATTGTTTTTTAATTGATGGTTTGAGCTACATTGCTGTAATCGCCGCTTTATTAGCAATGCAAGTTAAACCTTGGAAAAATTCGGTAACTGACGGTAATCCCTTGCAAAAAGTTAAAGAGGGATTTGTATATGCCTTTAGCTTTCCACCGATTCGAGCTATCTTGTTGCTATCAGCTTTAGTCAGCTTGATGGGACTGCAAAATACTATTCTCGTCCCAGTTATTGCGGAACAAGTTCTCAAAGGTGGGGCAGAAAGTTTGGGTTTTTTGATGGCGGCATCTGGAGTTGGAGCTTTAACTGGTGGTATTTATTTAGCTACGCGCCAAACAATCTTGGGAATTGGTAAATTGATTGCCTTAGCTCCAGCAATTTTAGGAATAGGTTTAATTGCCTTTTCATTATCTAAATTTTTACCACTCTCGTTATTTACAATGTTATTTGTTGGCTTAGGAACAATTCTCCAGATTGCTGCTAGCAACACATTTTTACAAACCATTGTTGAAGACGATAAACGTGGGCGATTGATGAGCTTATACACAATGTCATTTTTGGGCATGATTCCCGTGGGTAATTTATTAGGAGGTTTACTAGCAAGTCATATTGGCGCTCCAAACACTTTAATTATTGATGGAATAGCTTGTATTTTAGGGTCACTTATTTTTAGCAGACAGTTGCCTGCTTTAAGAAAAATCATGCGCCCAATTTATGAGCAAAAGGGGATTATCACAACTCCAGAAGTTTAAGATAAATAACCGCGCTTAAATCTGCTTTAGATTTATCTAAATGCAACTTTCCATAGCAATTATTTTTTAATTTTTAGCGTTGCTGATTCAAGCTCACGCAGAGGCAAGAACATATTGGTATAAGATTTAATAATAAAGTTTTTTGCTACTTAACCTTGAAACTGGAACAAAGTTATGGCTAATACAGGTGTAATTCGTCAGCAAGGGCAAAATCCTGCTTTACCACCAGAGCGTGTACCGCTAAGAACCTGGATTGGTGTATTAGCCAGTATGCTTGGTGCATTTATGGCGGTATTAGATATTCAAATAACTAATGCTTCGCTGCAAGATATTCAAGCCAGTTTAGGGGCAACTCTCGAAGAAGGTTCTTGGATTTCTACCGCGTATCTCGTAGCAGAAATTGTGGTAATTCCTCTAACAGGATGGTTGTCACGTGTGTTTTCATTGCAGCGTTATCTGTTAGTGAATACTGCACTATTTATTTTATTTTCTATATGCTGTGGTTGGGCATGGGATCTTAATTCCATGATTTTCTTTCGCGCCTTACAAGGTTTTAGCGGAGGAGTTTTAATTCCCACTGCTATGACAGTTGTCTTAACAACTTTACCCCAATCAAAACAATCAGTTGGACTGGCTGCATTTGGTTTTAGTGCAGTTTTTGCACCCTCAATTGGCCCAACATTAGGAGGTTGGTTAACCGAAAATTTTGGTTGGGAATACAACTTTTATATAAATGTAATTCCAGGCGTTTTAATGCTGACTGGTGTTTGGTACGGAATTAAGCAAGAAAAACCCCAAATTAATTTACTTAAACAAGGTGACTGGTGGGGAATTATAGCAATGGCTATTGGCTTAGGTTCCCTACAAGTTGTTTTAGAAGAAGGTAGCCGCAAAGATTGGTTTGGTTCAGCGTTGATTGTGCGCTTAACTGTGATTGCAGTAATTTTTTTGGCGATATTTTTCTATATAGAATTAACTCGGAAACAACCATTTATTAATTTACGGCTTTTGTCTAGGCGAAACTTTGGTTTAGCCAGTATTGTCAATGTATCGTTGGGAGTAGGATTGTATGGTTCAATTTATATTTTACCGTTATATCTCGCTCAAATTCAAAAATACAATGCCCTGCAAATCGGTGAAGTATTAATTTGGGCTGGTATTCCCCAACTGTTTATTATTCCCCTCATACCGAAATTGATGCAACGCATTGACGTGCGTTTCATGGTAGCTTTTGGTGTGACTTTGTTTTCCATCAGTGCATTTATGAACTCTGGAATGACTAATGAAACAGGGTTAGATCAATTACGCTGGTCGCAATTTGTGCGTGCAATGGGACAACCCTTAATTATGGTGCCACTTAGTTCTATTGCTACTGCTGGTTTGAGTCCAAAAGAAGCAGGTTCGGCAAGTGGTTTATTTAATATGATGCGAAATCTAGGTGGTTCTATCGGAATTGCTTCTTTAGCAACTTTATTAGCAAATAGAGAGCAATTTCACTCGAATAGATTGGGAGATGGAGTATCTTTATATAACCCAGAAACCCAGCAGCGAATTGACCAAATGACACAGTATTTTGTTAGTCGCGGGGCAGATTTAAGTACAGCCCAAAATCAAGCGATCGCATCTATATCCAACCTCGTCCGTCGGGAAGCATTTGTAATGGCTTTTAATGATTGTTTCTACTTTATTGGTATTGCATTATTACTCAGTGGGATTGCCATTTTATTCCTCAAAAAGGTGAAGCCAACTGGTGGCGCTGTTGCTCATTAGATTTGTTCTATGGGTTAAAATATTTGATAAAACTACTAAGGTACTAAAATGGTCATTAGCCAAAGTGAGTACTATATCTCTCCAGAAGAATATTTAGAAGGCGAGAAAGTAAGTGAAATCAAACACGAGTACATTGATGGGCAAGTCTATGCAATGGCAGGAGCAAGTGATGCTCATGTCACAGTTAGCATGAATGTATCTATGCTGCTGCGAAACCATCTGCGGGGTAGTGGTTGCCGTGTCTATATGTTAGATATGAAAGCACAAATTGAGGTCATAAATCGCTATTTTTATCCCGATGTAATGGTTACTTGTGATACACGAGATAGAGAGTCTGAATATTTTAAGTCCCATCCTTGCTTAATTATCGAAGTGCTTTCTGAGTCAACCGAAGGCTATGACAGAGGTAAGAAATTTGCTAGTTATCGACACTTAGAATCATTACAAGAATATGTGTTAATTTCACCAGATAGAATCAGCGTCGAATGCTTCCGCCGCAATGAGGAAGGACATTGGGTACTTTACCCTTACGAAAAAGGGGAAGAAGTGCATTTAGCTAGCGTTGATTTTCGGTGTGCGATCGCAGAAATATATGAAGATGTAATATTAGTAGATGAGAATACTTGCTAATCTAACATTTCTGGGTCAATTCCTAAAGCGTTGAGTTGTTCAGCAGATAGCGATGTCTTCGACGGGCTACGCCTACGCAATTTATCTACAATTTTCTCCCTTTTTTGGCGCTCAATCACAGCACGTCCTCACCCGTTAGCAGTAAATTTCCTTGTGCATCCCACCACCGCAACCAAGGTAGCTCTGCATTTTGATAAAATCCTTGCCAGATTCCTAACTCTACACCCATAGGAACAATTGAGTAATGTCCCCGTTCATTGGGTTTCATGAGTTGATAATTAATATCGACTAGACGATACACCTCAACTTGCGCTTTTGCTACTTCATAAATTCCATAATAAGGCACTCGAATTGCCTGCTCATAAACCCAAAATTTACCAACATTTCCATCTTCCCCTTGAGATGGCGGCGTTTTATCTCGTTCTTCTGAACCATCTCCAGAGACAAATTCAATGACAATCAAGGGTGCGACATACTCCTTCCATAGCACATAAGAACGCCGCGTTTTACCGTCGAGGGTCGGTGGTACATTGGGTACATAAAACCAGTCTGGTGCTTCAGCCCCTTTTTCAGGAGGATCTGTCAATCGCCAGTAGATGCCTAAATCTTGTCCAATACAATACTGACTATCTGGATAAAGTTCCTCTAAAACAAGTTTAATCGAGTCAGTGAGTAAGATACTTTGCGGATGCTCTTGCCAGTTTTTCACGAATGTACCATCTGAGTCTGGTAACTCAGTATGGTCAGGTAGAGTTAATGCCGATAAGGAAGTCATAGGCTTTAACGAAGGTTTGTCTGATTCTTATTGTAATCCTCACGCAAAGACAAAAAACTCTTGCGTCTCTACGTGAGATTCTTATGATGTTTATGAAACACCAGGCTCATCAGCAGTTTTGATCTCTTTTAAAATTCGTTCTACTTGGTTAACTTTTTCACCTCTATTCTGTGATTTGAAAATATTTAAAGCTTTTTCTAAAGAAGATAGCGCCTCATCTTTTTTATTTGTTTGCCACAATGCCAGTGCAAAATTAGTCAGCCCTTCGCCATAATTAGGATTAATTTCCAGAGCTTTTTTATATTCAGTAATGGCTTCTTGCCAGCGACTCTGGCTTGCGTAAACAATACCGATCGCATTGTAAGCTAGAGCATATTTTGGCTTGAGGCGAATGGCTTCTCGAAAAGAGCTAATTGCATCTTCTGGTTTCTTTTGCCGAAAAAGTACATTTCCCAGTTGAAAGTGTCCGAAGGCATCTTCTGGGAATTTTTTAATTAATTTGCGTAAACTTTCCTCTGCACCTGTCAAGTCTCCCTGACTAAATAAACCATTGGCTTGTTGCAGGAGTTGCGATCGCTCTGGTGCATCTGTACCTGAAGCTTGTGCTAGTTTTTGTGGTTGTCTCTGTGCAGACTGTTGTGGCGAATTCAAAGAAACTTGTCCAGGAACCGCTAAGACTAATGGTGATATCCCCATTACACTGATAATACTCAGCATCATGCAGCCAATAGGTTGAACAAATGCTGATTTGGATTTGTACTTCACCTTCATCGCCCTGAATGCCTCAATAATGTTCTAATCTTTATGATAAATTGGCCTGCGTTAGCGCGTAATGCATCACAAGAAAGACGATAAGGGCGCATATATGTGCGCCCCTATTAAGCCATTGGGAATTATTTACACACCTTCTCGTAACTTATCCAACACACCCCGATCTTCTAATGTCGAAGTATCTCCAGATACCTCTTGCCCCGCAGCTAGATTCCGCAGCAAGCGCCGCATAATCTTACCCGATCGCGTTTTGGGCAAAGAGTCTGTAAAGCGGATTTCTCCAGGACGTGCGATCGCACCAATTTCTTTGACAACATGCAGTTTGAGTTCTTTACTCAGTTCCTCACTTCCCTGATAAGTGCCTTCTAAAGTCACAAAAGCAACTACTTCTTCACCCTTAAGTTCATCGGGTTTACCCACTACCGCCGCCTCTGCAACCGCTGGATGTGAAACTAACGCTGATTCCACTTCCATTGTACCCAGTCGGTGTCCAGATACATTCAGTACGTCATCCACACGACCCATTACCCAGAAGTAACCGTCTTCATCTTGTCTTGCGCCATCACCAGCAAAGTAAGTATAGTTACCATTTTGGGGTGGAATGTGTTCCCAGTAGGTACGGCGGAAGCGTTCTGGATCGCCGTAGACTGTCCGCATCATTCCTGGCCACGGATGTCGCACTGCTAGATAACCGCCTTCGTTATTAGGTACGGTGTTTCCTTCTAAATCTACGACATCTGCAATAATTCCTGGGAAGGGAAGAGTTGCGGAACCGGGTTTGGTGGGAATCGCCCCTGGTAACGGTGTAATCATGATACCGCCGGTTTCTGTTTGCCACCAAGTATCCACAATCGGACAACGTTCCCCACCAATTACTTTGTGATACCACATCCAAGCTTCGGGGTTAATTGGTTCGCCGACGGTTCCCAGCAAACGCAACGAAGACAAGTTTCGCGCATTCGGATGTTGTTCTCCCATCTTAATAAATGCCCGAATTGCCGTAGGTGCTGTATAAAAAATATTAACGCCGTATTTTTCAATTACATCCCAGAAACAGCCAGGATTTGAAGCACGGGGCGCACCTTCATACATCACTGTGGTTGCACCGTTGGAAAGCGGACCGTAGACTATGTAGCTGTGTCCTGTAATCCAACCAACATCAGCGGTACACCAATATACATCTGTGTCTTGAAGGTCAAAGATCCACTTGGTGGTGATATGGGTATACAAATTATAACCAGCAGTTGTATGCACTACACCCTTCGGTTTGCCCGTGCTGCCAGAAGTGTAGAGGACAAACAGCATATCTTCGCTGTCCATCGGTTCGGCGGGACAATCTGCTGATACACCCTTTTGCAAATCATGCCACCAATGATCGCGTCCGCCCAACTGCATATAAGTTTCTTGTCCAGTGCGCTTGACAACGAGGACATTTTCTACACTGGGAACAGCACCATCAGCTAAGGCTTTATCTACCTGTGCCTTGAGAGGAACGATCGCATCTTTGCGCCAACCACCATCAGCCGTGATTACCAGTTTAGCTTGAGCATCAATTAAGCGATCGCGCAAAGCTTCGGCACTAAAACCACCAAATACCACACTATGGGGTGCGCCAATTCGGGCACAGGCTAACATTGCGATCGCAGCTTCAGGAATCATCGGCATATAAATACCAACGCGATCGCCTTTTTGTACACCCAGTTGCTTCAATACATTGGCGAATTGGCAAACTTCCCGGTGCAGTTGGGCGTAAGTAAGAGTACGGGAATCACCTGGTTCTCCTTCCCAAATCAGTGCTGCTTTATTTTTGCGCCAGGTAGTGAGATGTCTGTCAAGGCAGTTGTAAGAAATATTCATCTTACCACCAACGAACCACTTAGCAAAAGGCGGTTGCCAGTCTAATACTGTATCCCATTTTTGAAACCATTCTAATTCTGTTCCAGCCAAATCTGCCCAAAATTGCTGCGGATCGGCTTTGGCTTTGTTGTAGAGACGCTGATAGTCTTCCAGGCTTTTGATATGGGCATTCTGCGAGAATTCCGAGGGAGGATGGAAGAGGCGGTGCTCTTGGAGGATTGATTCGATATTTGGTTCAGACATAGTTAGTTATGAGTGCGATCGCTATTGTTACTAAAAACTATTCTTAGCCCAGTTGTGCTATGCAGGGTTTAGATTTTCGTTAAGCTAGGTAAAAATTGCCGAGTTATTTAGTTTACATTCATTTTCATCTAGCAAAAGCAAGCGATCAAGAAATTTAAAGACGTTTTACAACCCATCTACCGGGAATGTTGCAATATTGTAAGTAGTCTTGACAAGCAAAATTTGAAACTATGCCCCTCACTGTCGAAGCTAGTACTCTATCTCTCAATGATGTTCATCGCTTTCTCAAATTAGAAAAGCTTTCAAATGGTTCATTTACAAATTTCTTAAGACTAGAACCACTCTCTGAGTTTGAACAGCAGGATTTATTACGAATCAGAGACGACTTTGATCGTTATTTAAGCGCAGGTAAAATTTCTGAAGGATTGGTTAAATTCTTAACGATCGCACCTTTAATGCGGTTAGCTGGATTTTACGATGTGCCGATTCGGTTGACAATGGAAGATAGCATTGCGATCGCAGTTGAGGATGAAGACAGAAGAATTACCGGACGGATGGATATTTTAGCAATCAACAGTCCTCAAAGTAATATTGCGCCGCCATTTTGGGTTCTAGTGATTGAAACAAAAAATAGTTCGGTCAATGTGATTGAGGGTTTACCTCAATTACTCACTTATGCTTTTAAAAGTTTAGATCAACAATCATCAGTTTGGGGTTTGGTAACTAATGGACAGCTTTATCAATTTGTTTATTTAAGACATGACAACCAGTCAACTTATGAGTTAATGCCATTATTAAATTTGAGTCAATCTCCAGATGCAATTGAGTTATTGCAAGTTTTCAAAGGTATTTGTAAGTTACCAAATTTTCAGTAAAATTAACGTATAATTGCGGGGCGATCGCTGATGTCTGAACCTGCTACTCTAGAAATCATCTCTGATGGTATTTCAGAAGACGAAGTTATTTTTCCGGTGATATACTGAGTGACGAACCACCCTTGGAAAGTGACCTACACCGCGACCAAATCGATTTGCTGATTCGCATCCTTAAATTGTGGTGGCGAGATAGGCAAGATTTTTATGCTTCTGGCAATTTGACAATTTACTACAGTCCTAACCAAAAAAAACCAGAAAGCTTCCGTGGTCCAGACTTTTTTGTAGTTTTTGGAACTCAGAAAAAAGACCGTAAGAGTTGGGTAGTTTGGCAAGAAGACGGCAAATATCCCAACTTGATTGTGGAAATTTTGTCAAGCTCAACGGCAACAGTTGATAAAGGTTTAAAAAAACAAGTTTACCAAGAAACCTTCCGTACACCAGATTATTTCTGGTTTGATCCTGTAACAATGGAACTTCAGGGATTTCATTTAGTTGATGGTAAGTATCAAGAAATCCAAGTAACCACTGATGGACGTTTGTGGAGTCAGCAGTTAGAACTTTATTTAGGAGTTTATGAAGGTAAATTAAGATTCTTCACTACTGAAAATCAATTGATACTATCATCAGAAGAATTGGCTGAACAAGAACGTTTACGTGCCGAACAGGCAGAACAACGTGCCGAACAGGCAGAAGAACGCGCCCAATAAGCAGAGCAAGAAATTGCTCGACTGTGGGAGGCTTTACGTATACAGGGCATCGACCTAGAGAATATTTAATTACATCAGAAAATTAACTAAATACATTTTCAAGTTAAAATCTAGTTATCAATGTTAAAAAAAAGCGTAATTTTCTGAAAGTAGGGCATCGATTGCAAGCACAAGAAATTAAGGATAAGCTAAAGTCCCTTATCGAGCAAGCCTCCTCGATAGATCATAATTTAGCGAGAAGATTAGATGAAATCAATCGTTGGGTAAAAAACATCAAGCCAGGTTCCCTGACTGCAAAACCCTTTGTGATTGCCTTTCTGCTAGAGGTGATTACGGATTCGACAATATGGCTGATGATCAAATCCTTACCTTCAGAAGAGGAACAAAACGCAAAGTTCGAGATGATGACGCCGATTGAGAGATATTGGTACGGTTATCTATTTCCCAGATGGATAAATGCAAGTGACTCCAAGTTTTATATTTGGAAACAAAAATTGATGGCAGGTGAATTTAATCAGGTTGATAATGATATTATTAGATCAATAGCCCAAGATATAGTTCAGCGAGAAGGTAGTTTTTGGCAGCGTTATATTGCCGACCTTTCTATGGCAACAGATTTAATTGTTAGTCGTAACAATCAACCACTGTGCATTCAAGTTACCAGTGTTAGTGAAGAACTCAATCAACAAAAGTACCAAGCTTGGCAAAATACACTGCGATCGTGGGAAATAGAGAGAGGATTGTTCTTAAGTTACAATCCCAAGGATACTAATTTTGTGAACCAGCTAGTCAACGTGGCCCTGTATAACAGTGATTACCTTTCTGGTGGCAAATATTTAAAATTTTCGTGAACTTTCAGGAATTTGATATTTCAGATTTGTGTCTAGCCTACATACTTACGTGCTAATTACAGCTTCTATGGCTAATAAAAGAGAAACTCACTGCAACAATCAAGTAGATACATTTGCTGAAGCTTTAGCGACGGCGCGACAAATGCAGCAGAACTGGCTAACTTATGGGGTTGATTTTGTCAATATTTACGTTGAGGATGTGGAGGGAGACTGGCTAGAAACGTGGGGACATGATGAAATATTAGGTAATTTTCAATTAGATACTATTAAAGAATTTCTGGTAAGTAATGATAGTGTAGCTGTTAGGATAAGAGAGCATTTAGGAGAGCGATCGCTATTTGATTTTGCCGTAAACTTAGATGAATCTTGGAGAATTTCTGAAACAGATGACAGGTTATCTGCTGTGAGAAACTTATTAGCTGGTGAAGGAAATAGTATTGATACAGATGAAATTAGGTTCTTGGATTTGGCAAACACTCTGGTGGGAAAGTTAGCAGAGATTTTGTGAGATTTTTAGTTGAGTAGTGGTAAATTCAATTGCCCTTAAAGTATCGAATTCGCAATGGTAATGTTGAGCTACTAAAAGATAATGGTAGCGATCGCATGATTTTATTAATTTTTAAATTTTTACTATAAGACAGCATTTAAAAGAGCGATCGCTGTTTGATTTTACAGTAAAAAACCTCACCCTGTCCTATCAGACATCCCTCTTGTTACTGAGGCTACGGTTACACAAGTCAAATTACCCCCCTCAATCCCCCCGATGAATTGGGAGGAAGCCGGAAATCCAGTTCCCTCCCCTTTGCAAGGGGAGGGTTAGGGTGGGGTAAAACCCTGGTTAATCAGCTACTTCAGACTTGTGTGTACACCATAGGGTTACTAAGGAGAGAGACAAGTTTTACTTAGTCAAATCAAGGTGAAGTATCTTAATTGCACACACCCTAAGTATTTGTTGCAAAATTTCAATTTTTTCTTATCAATGTTGAAGCAGTTGTTACTCAGGTTGAACCATTTATCAGAAAGGTTTAAGCATTTCTTGCAAAGATTAAATATTTTCTTATCAATGTTGAAGCAATTGTTACTCAGGTTGAACCATTTATAAGAAAGGTTTAAGCATTTCTTGCAAAGATTAAATATTTTCTTATCAATGTTGAAGCAATTGTTACTCAGGTTGAACCATTTATAAGAAAGGTTTAAGCATTTCTTGCAAAGATTAAATATTTTCTTATCAATGTTGAAGCAATTGTTACTCAGATTGAAGCATTTATAAGAAAGGTTTAAGTATTTCTTACAAAGATGAAATATTTTATTATTAATGCTGAAGCAATTGTTATTCAGGTTGAAACTGTTCCTTTAAAAAGTACACCCGACTTTAACCAGAGAAACTGGATTAGCTTTTAACTCTCTGGAATGTAAACATCTGCTATTGTATCCATCAGTGAGGATGTCGCTGGATAAGGTACGGTTACTGTTCGGCAAAATCTAGAAAATCTTCAAGCTCAAAAGAGTGATAACCGTAAAGTTAAGAACAATACTAACAATTCTTGGTGACAGAAACTTTTAGGGTTATTTGATTGAAGCAAAAGTTGTAATCGCCAAAATATCTTTAGATTCTAAATCGTCATAATCTTTCAATATTTCTTCAGTACTCATACCAGAACTGAGCAGTTCCAAAATAAACTCAACTGGATAACGAAGTCCTCGAGTACAAGGTTTACCGTGGCAGATATCTGGATTATGAGTAATGCGTTGTAGAAGTGTGTTATCCATAAACTCTTACCATATTTTTGTTGTCATTTTCTAATTTTAGATGCGAACTAACAGCAGTCCATTGCGATCGCACTAAGCTAGATGTTAAAACTTTTGGTGTATTGACTTATACGCAAATTACCCCAGTCCCACTGCGATCGCACACACTCAACCCTCTTCAAAATGCACCACAAGCGCGTTAAGCTGAATTAGAGTGGCAATTTATTGCGCTTTTTAATATGCAAATCTCTCTTCTTGTCAAATTTTAATTTTTCTGCTTGAGAAACCCGGAATGCTAGACCGAATTTTTGATTACCTCGATTTTCATTTCAGCCTTGAAGCCCTTATAGTTCTGGTAATCCTGGTGCTTTTAGAGGCGCTATTATCTGCCGACAATGCCATCGCTCTCGCTGCGATCGCTAGGGGGCTGGAAGACAAAGAACTTGAGCGTAAAGCTTTGAACTTTGGTTTAGTCGTTGCTTATGTGCTGCGAATCTCCCTGATTCTTACTGCCACTTGGGTACAACAATTCTGGCAATTTGAATTATTGGGCGCTACTTATTTGCTGTGGTTGGTATTCCAACACTTTACCTCGGAAGAATCGAAGGACGATCACCATCACGGTCCGCGTTTTACTTCGTTGTTGCAAGCCATACCCGTAATTGCATTTACAGATTTGGCATTTTCTTTGGATAGCGTGACAACTGCGATCGCAGTTTCTCAAGAAAAATGGCTAGTGCTAACGGGTGCAACAATTGGTATTATTACGCTGCGATTCATGGCGGGATTGTTTATCCGTTGGCTAGACGAATATGAAAACCTAGAAGACGCAGGCTATGTAACTGTAGCCTTGGTGGGTTTGCGCTTGTTGTTGAAAGTGGTGAACGATAGTTTAGTTCCACCAGAATGGATCATGATTGCTGCCATCTTCCTGATTTTAGGTTGGGGATTTTCTAAGCGCGTTAGTACTGAATTATCCCAAGTAGAACCGGAAAAGAGCGAAGTCTCTAAATAAGAAGAGGGGAGAGGGAATAGGGTACAGGGTACAGGTACAGATTATTCCCTATACCCTGTAACCTGTAACCTCTCCCCTAATGTCTTACTCGTGCAACCAAGGCGTTAAGTGTGGTTGCCAACTGACCAATTCTTCATCCTTAAACCATAAGGCTACTTCCTGTTGCGCGGTTTCTGGAGCATCAGAACCGTGGATTAAGTTGCGACCAATATTCAGTCCAAAATCGCCGCGAATTGTTCCTGGCTCTGCTGTTAAAGGGTTTGTCGCACCAATAATCTTTCTGGCAGATGCAATAACGCCATCACCTTCCCATACCATCGCTACCACTGGGCTAGAAGTAATAAATTCGACTAGACCACCAAAAAAGGGACGTTCTCGATGAACACCATAGTGTTGTTCAGCCAATTCCCGGCTGACTTTCAGTAACTTTAAACCAACTAGAGTAAAACCCTTGGTTTCAAAGCGACGGATAATTTCCCCCACTAATCCCCGTTGGACTCCATCAGGCTTAATTGCTAAAAATGTACGCTCCATTGCTATCTCCCAAAGCTTAATAAAGTTTTTATCTAGTCATTTGTCATTTGTCCTTTGTCGTCTTTTGTCTTGAATCCAAGGGTTTTCCACTAATGACCAATAACCAATGACTAATGACTAATGACTAATGACATACGACTCTTGACCAATCAGAGTTTATCTCAGAAATTATCTTTAGGTGCATATACGTTCCCAGATGAATGCGCTAAATTGTTAACTCGTGGGTGAAAAACAGAGGTCAAGAAGAAATGGGTGTTGAGTCAACTGCTACATCTGACGAGGTGGTACAAGTACCGTCCAATGGACAAAAAGAAGTGAAAAATCATAAGCACAAAAAACTTTTACCACCGAGTCCTACCACAGGAGATTTACCTCGCTCCTGGAAAATTGAGGATAGCGAAGCCTTGTACCGTATTGAAGGATGGGGACAACCTTATTTTTCCATTAGCGCTGCTGGTCACGTTACCGTGTCACCCAAGGGCGATCGCGGGGGATCTCTTGACTTGTTTGAATTGGTCAACTCCATGAAACAGCGCAACTTGGGACTTCCCATGTTGATTCGCTTTTCCGATATTTTAGAAGACCGGATTGAGCGGTTGAATGCTTGTTTTGCCAAAGCGATCGCTCGCTACAATTACCCTGGTGTCTACCGTGGCGTGTTTCCCGTCAAATGCAATCAAGAACGGCATTTGATTGAGGATTTAGTGAAATTTGGCAAACCCCATCAGTTTGGTTTAGAAGCCGGTTCCAAGCCAGAATTAATGATTGCTCTAGCTGTGTTGGATACACCAGGAGCATTGTTAGTTTGCAACGGTTACAAAGACCGAGAATACATCGAAACGGCGATGTTAGCCCAAAGACTAGGGCAAACACCAATCATCGTCTTAGAACAGATTGAAGAAGTTGATTTGGTGATAGATGCTAATCGCCAATTAGGTATTAAACCGATATTAGGTGTTCGTGCTAAACTCAGTACCCAAGGCATGGGACGTTGGGGAGCCTCTAGTGGCGATCGCGCTAAATTTGGTTTGACAATGCCTGAAGTAATCGAGGCTGTTGACAAATTACGGGAAGCAAACCTGCTCGATTCTTTGCAGTTGATGCACTTCCACATCGGCTCACAAATCTCTGCCATTAATGTAATTAAAGATGCTATCCAAGAAGCCAGCCGCATTTATGTAGAATTGGCAATGCTGGGAGCGGATATGAAATACCTTGATGTTGGTGGTGGCTTGGGTGTGGATTATGATGGCTCCCAAACCAACTTCTATGCATCGAAAAATTACAACATGCAGAACTATGCCAACGACATCGTGGCAGAGTTAAAAGATACCTGTGCAGAGCGGCAGATTCCCGTACCAACACTGATTAGTGAAAGTGGACGAGCGATCGCTTCCCATCAGTCGGTGCTGATTTTTAATGTTCTTAGTACTAGTGATGTCCCTCTCGACAACCCAGAACCTCCACAAGAGGGAGAATCCCCGATTATTAATTATCTTTGGGAAACTTACCAATCCATCAATAAAGAGAATTATCAGGAGTTCTACCATGACGCTGCACAATTCAAAGAAGAAGCCATCAGCCGCTTCAACTTAGGAATTTTACGCCTCAGAGAACGAGCTAAGGCCGAACGCCTCTACTGGGCTTGTTGCCAAAAAATTCTTACCATCACTAGACAGCAAGAATACGTACCCGATGAACTGGAAGACCTAGAAAAAATCATGGCTTCCATCTACTACGTGAATATGTCAGTGTTCCAATCAGCACCAGATTGCTGGGCGATCGATCAACTATTCCCGATCATGCCAATCCACCGCTTAGATGAAGAACCAACGCGGCGGGGAATTTTGGCAGACCTCACCTGCGACAGTGATGGCAAAATCGACCGATTTATTGACCTGCGCGATGTCAAGTCGGTTTTAGAACTACACACCCATAAACCCGGACAACCCTATTATTTGGGAATGTTCTTGAATGGAGCTTACCAGGAAATCATGGGCAATTTGCACAACCTGTTTGGCGACACCAACGCTGTTCACATCCAATTAACCCCCAAAGGCTACCAAATTGAACACATTGTCAAAGGTGACACCATGAGCGAAGTAGTTAGCTACGTCCAGTATGACTCCGAAGATATGGTGGAAAACATTCGCCAGCGTTGCGAGAAAGCATTAGAAGAAAATCGCATCACCCTAGCAGAATCTCAACGACTACTGCAAACCTACGAGCAGAGTCTGAGAAGATATACGTACTTAAATAGTTAGGAGTTAGGAGTGAAGAGTTAGGAATAAAGTTAAGAGTTAGAAGTGAAGAGTGAAACACAAAATAATAACTCCTAACTCCTAACTCCTAACTTTAATTTACGTTCGTCCCCAACAATTCCTCTATTGCTTGTCGCTCAACAGGGGTATGTGATGGTGGTGTCTGACGGGCATCGGTAATCAGCCAGTCTAAAGCAGCAGCTTGAACATCGATCGCAGCGCCAGTTTTATCTACGCAATAACGTCCAAATACTAGCTTATCGACTAACCGGACTCCAGGACCCAGGCGCGACCATTCAAAAATCACGCTATTTTCTACTGTTGCGCCACTACAAATCCAACAATTGGGGCCAATCATTGCTGGGCCGACAATTTTAGCTCCGTCTTCGATTCTCGTCATCCCGCCAATGTAAACGGGGCCTGTGATATCTACTTTGTCCCAATTTACGGCGACATTTAAGCCAGTGTAGATACCGGGGGCGACTTCATGACCAGGAATTTGCACATTTTTGATTTCACCCAGTAGCACACCGCGAATCGCCCGCCAATAGTCTGGTACTTTACCAATATCTACCCATTCAAAGTCCATAGGAATGGCGTAAAAGGGGGCTTTTATTTCTACTAATTTGGGAAACAATTGGCTACCAATGTCATATTCCACGCCAGAGGGGATATAATCAAAAACTTCTGGCTCAAAGATATAAATACCTGTGTTGATGTTGGTGCTGAGGGCTTCTTCAGTTGAAGGTTTTTCTTGGAAAGCTTTGACACGACCCTCTTCGTCAGTCACAACCACACCATAGCTCGAAACTTCTTCCTTGGGGACAGATTTAGTGATAATGGTAGCGATCGCTCCTTTGGATTTATGCCATTTAACAGCCGCAGTTAAATCCAAGTCAATTAAAGCATCACCGCACAAAACCACGAAGGTATCATCAAAAAACGGTGAGAAGTCTTGGATGCGCCGCATCCCTCCAGCTGAACCTATCGCTTCGCCTACCAGTTTACCGTCGTCATCAATTTTTCCTTCAAACGAATAGGCAATCTGCACCCCAAAACGCTGACCATCACGGAAATAGTTTTCTATTTCCTCAGCCAAATGACTAACATTGACTAGAATCTGGTCAAATCCATGATGGCGTAACAGTTCCAGCAAGAACTCCATCACTGGCTTTTGCAGGATGGGCATCATCGGCTTGGGCATAGTGTACGTAATCGGACGCACGCGAGTACCCTTGCCAGCCGCGAGAATCATCGCTTTCATAAAAATTTATTCCTCAACCACAAGCCAGTTTACTTTCATCGAGTGATACTTAATCATCAGTTTTTATTTCTGCTCTAAGTCATCCCCCAGAATAGGGATAACAGGAATTTAGTGGTTATTACAACCATCGGTATACTTAGATGACAAGCGATCGCTTATCTTTTCAATTTACTCGGATTTTGGGGCTGAATCAAAAATCTATGACAATGTAGGAAGCCGCTATGCTGAAAGCTAGGAAGAAAACCCCATAAATAAATTCCTATTTTTCTAATAGCGAATGGACTCAAAAAAACTCTGCGCTATACTTTGCACGACGGCAGCCGTTACAACGGTGAGGCAGCGCGGTCTTGGGGGTTCTCCCCATGAGCGAGTGCCGTGGAAACCTCCGCAACGCGCTGCCTCCCCTCTGCGTTTAAACTTAAACTCTCAATTCGCCACGAATTTACGGACTTAGTTCATCGGATTCTCAAAAGGTTTGCCGATATTAGCTGAATCTCTAATTAAGCGAATTTTAATTTCATGATAAAAGTCCTCTTGAAATAGCTCTACTTTCGATTGAGCCGAGAGTAATAGTAGTGCCCAGAAAACGCTAACTAGGTTACTGTGTTCAGACTCATGTCCAGACCCACTTTGCTTGAAAAGCTTTGTCTTAGTCCACAATTCTACAAGTTGTTCTAAATTCACCCAATTTTGTTCTAAACTTAACTCTCTTGTCGACAATTTCAACACCTGCTCTAGTTCCCCAGCGACTTCTGTCAGATTTTCCTGGTGAGCTAACTCCAGCGCCTCCCGCATACTTTGGACGCTAGGTTGACGCCTGGGACGGATAGGTTTGCTGACTTTTTCTACCAACTTCAGTTGGTTAGCCATAATCTGCAATTGCTCGATTAACTCTTGCAGAGTCACCCGGCGCTTTGGTGGCGGCATTGCCGCTGGACGACGACGCAATTGCCGTTCTAATGGTAGACGATGACCCTGATGTAATACACCGTCTTCACCTTCCAACAGGGCATCATCTTCTAAACCATCTTGTGCATCTCCTATTGTTGACAATTGCATCAAGGTATTGGCTTTGAACAATACCAGCATTGATGCTGATAAAAATGCCTGTCCAGATTGAGACAAGTCCGCTTCATAGCCTCTTGTTATTGCCCCAGGTGCCATCAGTTCTAAATAGCGGTCAATCACCTCAATCACTTGGACATCCCAAGGATCAATTTCCCCCTGCTCGGCTTGATAAATCAAAAATGTGATTGTTTCTAACAGCTCGGAAGCTTCCATCAACAGGTTCTAAGTTAATTAATCAGAATCAAAAGACTGTAAATTCAACACTCAACTAATTGACTATTGGCAAAGCGTTTACTGTATATATTCGCTTGCGCTTCTTTTATTCAGAAATTGCCTGCTGGCAGTATCCTCTAAAATTTGTAATCGATCACCATTGTGAATTGTGATATTAGATTGTGCAACTTTTGACCTTGGGCATTGGACATTGGGCATTGGGCATGGGGCACAAGAGTCAGAGGTGCAAAGGTGCAGAGGGGAAAAACTTACTGCAACTTTTCCTCTGTCCTCTGCTCCCCTGCCCCCCTGCTCCTCTTAATCAGGAGGCGGATCATGGGCAATAGTGACAGTTGAGACAAAATCACTCGGCTTGCCGCTCTTAATAGCATCGAAAGTGCCCTTAATAGTACCAGCAATTGGAACAGCAACAAGTGTCCCCAACAAACCAGCAATCTCAAATCCCATCAAAATAGCTACAAAAATCCAGATGGGATTCAGTCCGATAAAATTGCCGAGTAACCTGGGAGCTAACAGGTTATCTTTAAGCTGCTGCATGAGAATCGCCGCTATGGCAACTTGAACTGCTAACCACCAATTTTGCAGCAGCACTAAAATCGTCACCAGACCAATACCCAGAGACGCCCCAATAAAGGGAATGAGTTCTGAGATACCGATTAATATGGCAAACAACAGGGCAAAAGGCACCTTCATCACTAAGAAAATTGGCGTCAGGGTTAGCACCATGAACAATCCTAGTAACAATTGGCTGAGGAAGAAGTTTTGAAAATTTAGGCGCAAGGATGCGCTAAGGGGATCTCCAATGTTAGAGGGCAAAAGATTGATCACACCATGCCAGACGCGATCGCCATATAAAAGCATATAAAATGCAAGCACGATAACTAATACTACGTCAAGTAATCCTGACAGTAGTGTGCCAGCAAATCCCACTGCCCCAGAAGCTAGCTGTTGCACCACATTCTGAATGTTGGCATTGATTTGACTGCTCACAACCCTCAGATCGATTGGCAAACGTCGTTGTTTTGCCAACATCTCAAACTGCTCTAGGTTTGCTTGACTGGCGGTTAACCAATCAGGGATCTTATTTAACAGTTGAATTGTTTGGTCAATAATCAACGGTACTAGGGTGACGCCCAAAATCCCAAGCAGGGTTAATGTTGCCAGTAAAACTATGATCACCGCCTGAGTGCGGGTGATCTGAGCACGTTCAAAGAACTTAACCGGGTAATTTAAGAGAAAGGCCAAAATCGTCGCAATGCTCAATACAGTAAGAGGATGCTGGAAATAGCGAAAAAGCACAGACAGCAACCAGACATTAAGAGCGATAATGGGACCGCTCAGACCATAAATTAACAAGCGTTGAAGGGAGGCTGAACGGCGCATTTGACGCAACCTATTTTAGATATTTATTCAGAGAATTTGTAAAATTCTTGATGGCACTGATTATCATCATAGATATTTTTGACAAAGATATATATAAGCGTATCTGATAGCAAGGAAACAAATCACAATGGACAAAACGGTAGCTGACCTTCGCAAAGACTACACCTTGGAAGGTTTAAGCGAACTTGAAGTAGAACTTAATCCTTTTATCCAATTTAAAAAATGGTTCGATCAGGCACTAGCAGCACAACTCCCCGAACCCAATGCCATGACTATTGCTACAGCCACACCAGACGGTAAGCCCTCAGCCAGAATGGTGCTACTCAAGGATTTTGATGAACGGGGCTTTGCCTTCTTCACAAACTACAACAGCCACAAAGCACAACAACTGGCTGAAAATCCCCAGGCGGCTTTAGTCTTTTGGTGGGCAGAACTGGAACGTCAAGTCAGAATTTCGGGGTATGTGGAGAAAGTTTCCGAAACTGAATCTGATCAGTATTTTGAAAGTCGCCCTGCCAAAAGTCGCTTGGGTGCGTGGGTATCTAATCAAAGCGAGGTGATAGAAAGCCGAGAAGTTCTTGAGCGACGCGTGCAGCAATTCCAGAGCAAATATGAAAATCAGGAGATTCCTCGACCGCCTCATTGGGGAGGCTTACGAGTGATCCCTACAGAAATTGAATTTTGGCAAGGACGCCCTAGCCGTCTGCATGATCGCTTACTCTATAGCCGTTTAGATAATAGCACTTGGAAAATTGAGCGATTGTCACCCTGAAGAAGGGGCAGGGGGCAGGGGAGCAGGGGAAGAAGAATCTATAACCAATGCCCAATGCCCCATGCCCAATGCCCCATACCCAATGCCCAATGCCCCGCATCACATTACCACTGGGCGATCGCATCTTGAATTGCTTGTCTTGCTTCTGATAGAGATTGGGTACGGGCATCACCCTCATTCAGGCTGTTAGCGTTAATAAATTGAATATCTGTAAGCCCAATAAAGCCGAAAATTGCCCGCAGGTAGGGTTCTTGGAAGTCATAAGCAAGGAAAGGAGATGTCGCGCTAAAGTCACCACCGCGAGCGGTAATGATAACCGCTTTTTTGCCCTCGACTAACCCTTTAAAACCTTGAGCTTCTATTGCAACAGTCCGATTAATGCGAACAATTTGGTCGATGTAAGCCTTAAAAGTGGAAGGTATATTGAAGTTGTACATTGGCACTCCAAAGACGTAGCGATCGGCTGCCAAAAACTCATCAACCAGTTCGTCAGAAATCCTAAGTGCCTCAGTTAATTCTGGGGTATGGGTTTCTGGTGGTGAAAATGCCGCTGCAATCCAAGCTTCATCAACGTGAGGAACTGGGTAATGCCCTAAATCTCGATAAGCGATCGCATCTTCAGGATGCGCTGCTTTCCAAGCACTGACGAATCCCTTAGATAATTCTCTAGAGTGCGATCGTTCACCACGGGGGCTGGAATCAATATGTAGAATATTTACCACAAAATATCTCCTGATTAACTAGGATTTACTGCTTTTACTTTTTTTGAGTCTCTATTTCAAAGCATTACATTAGATACTAAAAGTAACTAGTTACTAAAGTAAAGTAGTTACCATAAAGTAACTAACGAATAATTTTGGCTAACTTATCGATGTCTGCTTCTAAAAATCCTGATGCTTGCCCAATAAATATTTTGATGTCCTTATTATCAGGGCCCTGGACAATGTATATACTGTGGGTGTTGTGTAATAGTGGGCCTACTCGCTTTGGTGCATTGAAACGCCAAGTAGAGGGCATTTCTACCAAAGTTCTAACGGAAAGACTGAGAATGCTTGAGGCAGCAGAAATTATTTATCGTCAGTATGAACCAACTATCCCACCCCAAGTCACTTACGGTCTTACAGAACGCGGACAGGAACTCGTTGAAATCCTTCAGCAACTCAATGGACTTGCTGAACGTTGGTATGGCAGCGAACAACGAGAACATAGCAATAGTAATGTTTAACCCTAAATTACATAAGTCTTATCTCAAACCTAAGTATTTTTAGGGTTATTGTCCAAGATATTTTGATTGTGGGCTTCAAGACAGTTCCATCCACACTGAAAGCTCCTCCATATCAAATAGAGGAAGTTTTTGAATACCAGCTTTTTCAAGACTATTGTCTTCCGTTCTTCCGCGCCAGATTACGCAGAGTACGAAGTCCACGATCGCTCCCTCATTACGCAGCGCTTTGGTACTTTTTACAACCTGACCACCTGTTGTAATTACGTCTTCAATGATACACAATTTTTTCCCTTGAATATCAATTCCTTCTGCTAGCTTCTCAGTACCATATTCTTTTTTTGTCTTCCGAACAAAGACAACTGGTAATTCAACTTCTAATGAAATTGCTGTTGCTAAAGGAACTCCCCCTAATTCCAGTCCGGCTAGAATTTCCGTGTCTGGTGGAATCTTTTTTACCATTTCTTTAGCTAACTGCTTCAGTAACAAAGGATTAGATTCAAACTGATATTTATCAAAGTAATGGTCAGATATCTGACCAGAACGTAACCGAAACTCGCCTTTTAAATAGGAAACACGAACAATTTCTTTGGCTAATTCGCTATGACTCATTTTTACAAAAAGCTGGGGAAAAGGTAAAAAAGCCGATGGAAAATGCATCGGCTTAACTAACAATATTTAACAGATAAATAGTCTACTGTTCCTGGATTGCTGCTGCTTTGGGAGGAAACTGAACTCTAGGATCTGGCATGAAATTGTATCTCAAGTACAATCCTCCCGAAACAAACAGGATAATTAACAACCCACCTATACCAAGGGGGCTAGGAAGCCAGAAAACTGCTTCTATGTGATTTAGCTCACCAGGTTGGAGTTTCCACACTAGTTGATTACCATTTTTTTCTGGCTCAATTGCAGTTTCAGTTAGTTGAATATTTTTGGCTCCCCAAGGGGTCTTCAAGCTAAATTCCAAATCGAGAATTGAACCAGCATTCGCCAGAACATTACCTTTGCTAGCAATTAGAGAGAGCGATCGCAAATCCAAATCATAAATTAACCGATTTCGGACTAAAAGTAAAAAATTATTCTGCTCCAAGAGGACGTTTGATTCAATTTTCGGCAGTTCTGAGTCAGATTCGCTCTGCACAGACTCAGAGGGTTGATTTGTATGGGAGTTAAAGAATTCGTTGAACTTCTCTTGGAATTCCCTACCACTGCTAAAAGGAATTGTGACGATGATTTCTTCTTGGGAAACTCGCTGTGCTTTACCATCAAGTTGACGGGCGCGGCGTTCTATGCTCTTTAACCATTCGTACACAGAATCGCCACTAAAACTAGTTAGCCGTTCTCCCAACTTAATATGCTGTACTAGTTCGCCACTATTTGAGTTGTCAAAATTAAGCCCCACATCGTACTTCACACAGCCAGTCAGTAGCAAAGATGTTAATAGCACGAGCCACAGAATAGGATTTCGCATGGGAAAGACCCGATTCATTCGATTTCGACCATTCAGTGGTGAGATAAATTTCATCTTTGCCAACACAAAACTAAATGGTCTGACTAACCACAAGAAAATCTTTCCGAAAATTGAAGAATTCATAACTATAAATCTCCCCAAAAGTCAAACTTTTTAACCAATCTTGACTTCTTAGTATTGTTTGAGATTCCTGAAATACCATTTTGATCGCTCTGGGACTGAGTAAGAAAATATGAGTAAGATTTGGATCTGAATCTTCATTCAAATCTTCCCAGTCCCCAATCCAAAATTGTTATCAGCCAGGAGTTCCTGAAAAATTCAACCAAACCAAGTACGAGATGGTTAAACCAATGGCGATTAGTGCCACCCAGATAAAGCGATTATCTCTGGTATTGACCTGACTGAGGTCAACAAATTCTGGCTCGGCAGGTTTAGGCTTTTGCTGGACAGAAGATTCTGGAGACTTAGCAGGTACAGAAATTTTGAGTTCATTATCGGCTAATGCACCCAAATCAGGGATTTCTGTCATCCATTCGCTTGGTCTTTTCAGCTTTGGTGCTTTTAAGATATAAAGCATCTGCCGCGCTTGTTTGCTAATTTCAAAATGGGCATGGCGTTTGAGTCTTTCACAAAGAGCGATCGCATCATCCGTGCGTCCAGCCGCTTCATAAGCTGTCACTAGATGAATTTCTACTTCGCCCCCAAGGCGAGAATTACGAGCTAACAGAGCGCTGGCCTTTTCTAAATTTTCTACGGCTTCACGGTATTGCCCATTCTCAAAGGCAACTTTCCCAGCCTGGTAGCGGGTTTTAGCAATTTCTAAACTTTCTGTACTCACGTCTTATACAAAAATTAGCACTATTTTCATTTTGCCAATGCCAGCAATCTTTTTGGAATCTTTTCAAAAGCTGGCAATCTGAAAGTGGATAAACTTCTAAAATTTTAAGTAAGTAGCTGCGACTATTTTCTGATTAAAAATTCCGGTATCAAATGCAAGTGAGCAAAATTATGTTGAAAATCAAGCATTCGCAACTGAATTGGCTCTTAGCAGGTATGACTTTAGCAGTGATCGGTGTAAGCATTGCTCCAGCTTCCGCCCAGCGCTCATTCGTGATTGATGGTGGTTATGGAGTCAGGCGATCGTCGCCTTCTGTGGGTTCCTTTATTTATGGTAGTCCGATTCCCATGCCTATGCCTGTAGACCCAACAACGGGACTAATGATACAACGCAATCATTACCGCGATTATTCCTATCCCCAATTCAGGCAAAATATTAGAAATTCCACCCCGATCAATCCCATAATTCGAGATTCAACCCTAGTTAATCCGGTAATTATCAACAATTCATGGCGTCGTACACCATTTAGTGGTGGGCGATCGCGGGTTATTATTACCTATCCCCGCTAGGAAGCAGAGGGGCAGGGGAGGTGAATATCAAATACTCGTCCACAAGTAAAAAACGAGTTTTAATTTACCCAAAATTACAGTTACAAATCATTTTCCCAGCCTCCCCTGCCTCTACGACGTAAACTGCGAACCGAGAATCATCGTCCCAATCCCAACATCAGTAAAGATTTCTAGTAATAGGGCGTGGGGAATGCGACCATCTATGATGTGTGCTGCACGAACTCCTTGAGCAAGCGATCGCACACAACAACTAACTTTGGGTATCATCCCACCGCTGACTATACCATTAGCAATCAACTCGCGGGCTTCGCGAATATCTACTTTCGGAATCAAAGTAGATTGGTCTTTGTAATCTTTTAAAATTCCACTGGTGTCGGTCAGTAAAATTAACTTTTCTGCTCCTAATGCTGCGGCAATTTCTCCGGCTACAGTATCGGCGTTAATGTTATAAGCTTGCCCCGTCTCGTCTGCGGCGACGCTAGATACTACCGGAATATAGCCATTGCTAGCAAGGGTTTCCAAAATCTTGATATTTACATTGCTGACTTCCCCCACAAAACCGATGCCTTCTTGACCTTGGGGACGGGCTGTAAATAGATTACCGTCTTTACCGCAAAGTCCTACAGCCAATCCACCAGCTTGGTTAATTAGCGCGACAATTTCTTTATTAACTCGACCAACTAAAACCATTTCCACCACATCCATTGTGGCGGCATCAGTGACTCGCAAACCATTTTTAAATTGTGGTTCGATGCCCAGCTTATCTAACCAACTGTTAATTTCTGGGCCACCGCCGTGTACTACAATTGGACGCAAGCCAACGCAGGATAAGAATACAATGTCGCGGATAACTTTGTCTTTGAGTGTGCTATCTTTCATCGCTGCGCCACCATATTTGACAACAACAGTGCGACCGGCAAATTGTTGAATATAAGGTAGTGCTTCGCTTAGTACACGCACACGAGTGGCTTCAGCTTGCCTGATGTATTCAGAATCGTTGTCCGTCATGAGGAGCCTAACAGAGAGAGTTAAAACCTATTTCAGTCAGTGTAGAAGACTTTGTAACTCCTCACAATCTCTGATGCCAAAGTTTAGTATGTTTGTACTGATAAGCCATAGCTGTTTAGTTCGTCTCAGAAATGTGAAAATCTATAAAAGAAGGACTAGCAACCAAAATCGAAAATTATCAGGAGAAATATGGATACACCGATTCTCGATCGGCTAATTGAAGAATTAAAAGTGATGCCTGAAGACTTGCAATATCGAGTGCTGGAGTTTGCCCGAACTTTACTAGGTTCACAAATTCATGGTGTTCCAGGTAAACAATTATTAAATTTTGCAGGTACAATATCACCAAACGATATTCAGTTGATGCGCGAAGCAATTGAAGAAGGTTGCGAACAGGTAGATATAGATGAGTGGTAAATACCTGCTTGACACTAATATTATTATTGCTTTATTTGCAAATGACATAGCAGTAAATAATCAGCTAGTAAATATGTAATGGTGGCAGTATCTCTTTTACAAGAAGATAATATTGTTAGTGGTGTTAAGAAGCGCTTTATTTAAGTTATGGATATTAAAGAATTACTCAGACAGTATGCCTCTGGGGAAAGAAATTTTATTGGCATTAGTTTAAAGAATGCCAACTTAATAGGTATTAACTTGAGCGGGGCTAATTTAAGCAACTCTAATTTAAGAAATGCCGAGCTACATGGGGCTAATCTTCAACGAACTATTCTTAAAGGAGTTGATTTAGAAGGAGCAAAACTACGCTATGTAATGCTAGACGAAGCAGATTTGAGTAATGCCGATTTAACTGACTGCAATTTTCAATATGCCAGCTTGAAAAGGGCAAAATTAACAAACTGTAAAATCTTGCAAAGCAGTTTAGAAGGTGCAAATCTAGAAGGCGCAAATCTAGCAAATACAGAGATAGTTGATAGCAGTTTAGAGGAGACAAATCTCACAAACGCTAATTTAAGTAATGCTGAGATTGTGGAAACAAGTGGTTCCCCAGAATTAAGGTTGGCTATTTTGTGCAACACGATTATGCCAAGCGGCCATATTTGCAACGATAATTGTAATCCTGCTGCGATTAAAGATATTTTGTTGCAACGTTACGCATTAGGGGAACGAGATTTTACAAACAATTTCAGTTGTGTTGAATTAAGGCTTTCTGATTTGCGAGGAGCCGATTTAAGCGGTGTACAGCTTCCTGGTATAAAACTGTGGAATGGTGTTTTACAAGGCGTAAATCTAAGTAATGCAAATTTGAGTGGTGCTTGGTTAATTGAAATTTTTTTCCAAAATGCCAACTTAGAGGGTATTAATCTTGAAGAAAGCAACTTGAGTAGCTCATCTTTTAAATCAACTAATTTAAAAAGAGCAAACTTAAAAGGTGCTAAATTCGACGTGGCTGAACATGGTTCTGCTTTAACAAACTTAACAGATGCAGAACCAATTTAGTAGGAGCATTTTATAATTCAGAAACTATTTTTCCTAATGGTACTGATTTATCAAAAGCTATATATCTTGATTCAGGCGCAAATCTATCTAATATCGGTTTTTCAAAAATTAATTTAAGTAGAGTTAATTTATCTAACACAAACTTAAGTAATTCAATTTTAGACTATATTGACCTAAGTTATGCAAATCTCAGTAATGCTAATCTAACTAATACCAATTTGGAAGGTGCGATTTTAGATGGTGCAAATCTGGAAGGAGCAATATTCTGTAAAACTATTATGCCTGATGGTAGTGTTCGGAATAACTGATACTAAATAAATCACTGTTGCCAGATTACCCGACACAACAAGCAAGCGATCGCTCCTTCAAACATCTAGAATTGAAATCATTCGGCTGAAGCTAGGGAATGAAAATGACCACGCTGCTAATTCAAACTGAAAGCACACCCCTAACGGTAAATTTCCCCTCTCTTGTGCAGATGACAAATGACCAGTTCTATGAGTTTTGCCAAGCTAATGGAGATTTACGAATTGAGCGTACTGCCAATGGGGAAGTCATCATCATGCCACCAGCTTTTTCAGATACGGGCAACCGTAACTTTAACATTGCTGCACAACTTGGGAATTGGACAGAACAAGATGGCACTGGCATAGGCTTTGACTCCAGTACAGGTTTTACACTACCCAATGGAGCAATGCGTTCCCCTGATGCTTCTTGGATTGAACTGGAGCGCTGGAATGCCTTAACAGATGCACAAAAAGCTTCATTTGCACCAATTTGTCCTAGCTTTGTAATTGAGTTACGCTCGTTAAGCGATCGCTTGATAAAATTACAAGAGAAAATGCAGGAGTACATCGATAACAGTGCATCACTAGGCTGGTTAATCGATCGGCAGAATCGAAAAGTCTACATTTACCGTCCTAATCGAGAAGTTGAAATTTTGGAAAATCCCGAAGCAGTTACGGGTAATCCAGAATTACCAGAATTTATCCTGCGGATGGGCAAAATATGGTAACTTGAGTCTTCTTAATGAGAAACTTGTGTTTTGAGAACGTTAGGAATTGCTTCAAGTATTCGCTTGGCAACGTCTTCAGGTGTATCTCCCTCTCGCTCGGTGATGTGCAAATCGGCTTGAGAGTAAAGTGGTGTTCGTTGTTCGAGGAGCGATCGCAACTTACCTTTAGGATCGGCATCTTGCAGCAGTGGTCTCGTGGTATCCACAGCTAAACGGCTGTAAATTATCTCCACTGGCGTATCTAGCCACACTATCAAACCGTGGTGCAAGTAACCCCAATTTTCTCGCCGCAGTACAATGCCCCCACCAGTTGCAATAGTCAACTTTGTAAAAGCACAAACTTGTGAAAGTACGTCGCTTTCTAACTGACGAAACCCGGCTTCACCAACTTGTGCAAATAACTGATTGATAGATTTTCCTGTGGCTTGGGCAATCACATCATCGGTATCTACAAACCCATAACCCAGTTCTTTTGCTAGTAAGCGCCCTACTGTCGTCTTACCAACGCCCATAATACCAATTAAGTACAGGTTGACTCCTTGTAATAAGCTGCTCACCAGTTGCTTCGCTCCAATTATAAGTTTTGAGTGCTGAGTCACAGTTTTAAATTATAAACTCAACGATTCAATCTAGGATTTAAAAATACGGAGTTTTGCACATATCGCGCAAACAAATAAAATTACTTGATTGGCGATCGCTAATCAAGCGATAATCAAAATATAATTTGTTCTTATAGGAGCGTGTCTTGGATAATATGTCTAAGATACCAGTAATCGCAGAACACATTAAAATTACTCCAGATAGGGATAAACCGCGTATTGGTGGACACCAAATTAGAGTGCAAGATATCTGAGTTCAATTTTAATCTGGGAAGTTCTTGAGCCAGAAGAAATGAGCTATCAACTTGAATTTATCTGAAAGCTTTTATTATTTTATTCAAATGTAAAAAAGCGATGCCTTCTGGAGGCAGAAGCTTGCGTAGCTTGCGTTCCCCTTCATGCAGCCTCCCGTAGGGAAGGAGTACAGTCAGGTTTTCTGGGAAATGCTACGCGTCGCTTGCTTAAGAGCAGGAATACTTAATATTTAAAGTAACTTCGGCAAGAAATTAACGATTCTTCTGTAAAATTACCATCAGTAATAATCGGTGAATTTCTTAAGAATGTAGTAATTTTCCTGAAGTAACTAGGTAATTGCTGCATAGTAATCTCTATGCTTAACCAAAAAATTAACTTAGCTTGTTTGAAACTTTATCCAAACAATATCTGTCTATCTAAATAATCAGGGTTTTTATTCTGGTGGGTATTTTTAAGTATACACAATACTGTGTTCCTAACAGCACAGGGTCGTTATTCTAAAAGTTCAGCTATAACAAGACCCGCTCAATTAAACGTTTCTAATAAAGGTGTAAATAATGACTGATTTACCGCGATCGCCCAAAAAAGCTTGCAAAGAAATTGAAGTTTCGACACAAAGACTACTGCATATTCCACGCCGATAAGCCTGAATGAATAAATATAGAATGAATGAGGTGTCAACCATGACTCGAATTCGTGACGTTGTAGAAAGAGCTTTAGCAACTGGCTATTTGACAGTTGAAGCTGAAGATCAACTACGACAACTGTTGACTACCCGATATGACTTGGAAGATTTTAATGCTTTCATGATTTTGCAGGAAGCTGCCATGACTGGTAAGGTCAAGCAGGAGTCTAGAGAGCGGTGTGGCATTAAATAGAGATGTAGCCTCCTACATCTCACCGACGGGGGCGTTTACCATCATCATCATCCTCAAAAAACTCCCAATCATCATCATCCGTTTGATTGGTAGTTGGCGGCTGGTAAGGGGGAATAATTACTCGGTAATCAGCATCGTAAATTGATTCAGTTTTTCCCGCAGCCGTATTTTTTGGCTCGCGGTAACTGTAGGAGTAAACTGAACCAGATTGGGAACTGCTTTTGGCTTCTGATTGACGTTCGTAAGTTGTTGAGTCTCTAGGTTGTTGAGCTTGAGAATTAGGAATAGGCGCTGACTCTGACTTTTCATCAAAGTTCCAATCATCATCTCTACTGCTATTTGTCTCCCAATCATCAAATCCCTCACTGCTAGGCTCTTCATTTTTACTAGCTGGTGGTGGAGGACTGGCAGGGCGAGATGTCGGTTCTTCTCTCCGGGTTGCCTTCGCACGACTTGAAGGGGCGGTTGCTCTGTTAGGAGCTTGGCGTTGTCCTGCCACAAAATAATTGGATAAATTAAATAAGGTAGCAATCAATATCGATGTGAAAGCACCAGTGGCAGTACTGAACAAAATCCATATCGCTAGTGGTAATGGTTGAGTTCGCACGCCCAAAAATACTAGCGATAGGGCAGGTGAGAAATTCTGGACTAATAATAGCGTTAGTCCTCCCAGTACTGCCACCAATAGAATTAAGCGAATTACAGCCATAGCAATTTTGTCAGTTGTCAGTTATCAGTGGTCAGTTGTCAGTGGACAGTTATTCAGTCTGATTATTTTTCACTAATTACTGTTCGCTGACCACTGACACTATCAGCCATCTCTATCATTACCTTTTTAGGACTATTGTGAAATTTACAATAAATCCACTCAGGGCATTAGCGACGACCTTGCCACCGCTGAATTGGGATACAGTCAATATCTAGTTGATCTAAAGCACGGGCAACTACAAAATCAACTAAATCCTCGATGGTTTGGGGATTGTGATACCAGGCGGGAATAGCGGGGACAATTCTCACTCCAACTTCTGCTAAAGAGGTTAAGTTACGTAAGTGGATGAGACTAAAAGGCGTTTCACGCGGGACAATAACCAGCTTTCGCCCTTCTTTGAGTTGGACATCCGCTGCCCGTTCTAGTAAATCGGAACTCAAGCCAACTGCCAGCTTTGCCACTGTACTCATGCTGCATGGAATAATCATCATCCCCAGAGTGGCAAAGGAACCGCTGGCAATTCCGGCTCCGACATCGCTCCAAGGATGACACCGGAGTTTACCGGCAAGTGCAACACCAGCTTGCTCTCGCCAGAATTGTTCTTGCCCGGTTGGTTCTGGTGGCATCCGAATTTCCTGTTCTGACTGCCAAACCATGTAAGTTGATTTAGAGGCAACCAATTCAATGCTATACTCCGCTTCTAGCAAAAATTTGATCGCGCGAACAGCGTAAATCAGACCAGATGCGCCCGATACGCCTAAAATTAAAGGTTTGGTGTTATTTGACACGTAAGTTTTAGGGTATTTTACTCGTCCTCAGAGTAAGGATCTAGGTCATCAGGCTCCATATCATTTGGTAAGTAGAGGTCTGAAAGCTCGTCACGGGAGTCATTGCCAGTTAAACCTTTAGCGACGCCATCGCTGCCGACTGTTACCAAATCAATTTGCTGACGGTAGTAATCGACACTCTTAACTTGCACGGCAACGCGATCGCCTAGTCGATAAGAAGCGCGATTTTTGCGCCCAAATAGTGCCTGTTGTCTGGCGCGATATTCATACCAATCATCTTTGAGAGAACTGACGTGTACTAATCCTTCCACCCGCAAAGGCACACCAGGATTACTACTGGACTCTACCTCGGCTGCTGGTACTTCAATTTCCACAAAGAAACCGTAGGATTGAACCCCGGTAATCACGCCTTGAAATACCTGACCGATGCGTTGCTTCATCAGTTGGGCTTTTTGCAGTCCGGCTAAATCGGCTTCGGCTTCTTGGACTTCTTTTTCTCGGTCGTTGATTTGGACAATTACCCTAGTCAAATCGCTTTGGAGTTCTTGTTGCAATTCTGGGGGTAAAACGTTCCAGTTAATTTCCTCGTGGCTAGAGGAGTGGCGTAGGTTAACCCGCTCTCTGACACGGGTATTGCGGCGATCGCGTCCGTTTTCGAGTAGCGTGTAATACACTCTCTGCATCAGCAAATCTGGGAAACGCCGCAAGGGAGCGCTAAAGTGGACATATTGCGGTAGTGCCAGACCAAAGTGAGATCCTTTGGTGGTACTGTATGCAGACGGCTTAAGTGTATCTTGTAACAAGTAAGTAAGAACTTGCTCAGAGGGAGATTCAGCAAAAGCTGTGGTCAAATGTTGGTAATCTAAGGGTTGGATATCAACTTCTGGATCTAATGTGAGGTCAACGCCTAAATTGACTGCCAATTTCAGCATTTCCTGGACATCTTCAACATCAGGAGTACCTTGGACTCGCCAGATAGCGGGAACACCAAGAGCATTTAAGTGAGTTGCAAACAGTTGATTAACTAACAGTACCAACTCCGTGAGTAGCGATCGCACTGGTAAATCATTCACCACCACAGCGCCGAGAATCCCCTCATCATAATAGGCGTTTTGGCTAGGCGGCAGATTCAACTGGAGACTACCACGAGTCAAGCGTACCTGTTTCACAGCTGTTTGCAAGCTTTGGAGGTCTTGCAGTATTTGGGAAACCTGTGATGATTTATCTTGAGCTTCACCTGTGAGAATTGCTTGAGCTTGTTCTGTAGTCAGTGCAGTCTCGACATTAATGACGCTGGGTTGAATTTCCCATTCCAGCACTTCTCCCGATTTGGGATCAATGGTAATTAAAAAAGAGATGGTTAAGCGATCGCTCCCAGGTACTAAAGAACAGCGTTCTGCCACAGATGGGGGCAAGATTGGCAACACCAATTCTCCCAGATACACTGATTTACCCCGTTTGAGTGCTTCTCTATCTAGGGCTTCGTCAGGTTGGACATAGTGAGAAACATCGGTTATGTGAACGCCTAAAAGCCAATTTCCGGCTAAGTTTTTTTCTAAACTAAAAGCGTTTTCTATAACTTTGGGATCGCCATTTACCCCTTCAATCGTGAGAGTAAACAAATTACGTAAATCCAGCCGATTTTTCAGGTCTGCTTTGAGGAGCTTTTTGGGCAACCTCGCAGATGCTTCGAGAACATTATCTGGAAAAGTCCGGGAAAGGTCGTGTTTGCACGTAACTAAATCTATATCAGCAGCGGCTTCGGCATCACTGCCGAGGATTTGCACTACTCGACCAAGGGGAGGATATTGTGCCAATGGGTAACGCAAAACTTCCACATGAACCAGATGATCGATCGCTTCTTCTAACTTTGCCCCGTTAGGTTGAATCTTGAGTTCAAACAGCAATCGATCGTCTAAAGGCACAGCCCGAAAACCAGTTTCTACCTGCTTAATTCGTGCCAGTAAAGTGTGGTTAGAGCGTTCGAGAATCAGCTTCACCTCCCCTTCGGGAGAGCGACGGCGACTGCCTTCTTTCAGAACTCTCACCAAAACGCGATCGCCATTCCAAGCATTACTCAGATGACTTTCGCGGATGTAAATATCTTCGGCTCCTTCCACATCTTGAATAGCAAAGCAAAAGCCTTTACTAGAACAACGGAGTTTTGCCTCGATTATTCCCTCTTCTGAGACACGGCGGTACTTGCCCCGTTCCTTCACTAAAATACCGATTTTTTCAAGAACATCTAAGGCAATGTGAAGTTTTTGTAAACTTTTTTCATCTTCACAGCCAAGTTTCTTTTCTAAAACCTTCCGAGCTACCAATTTATCATCGGTGAAATTGGCAAGGAGTGTAGCGATTGAAAATTCCATGCAGTGAACCGACCTTTGGTCAAAACATCATTTGTTGTTTAATCTGGTTCTTTTCTGTATACCCTCACGGCTTACAGAAACAAGCTGGAAACTAATTGCCCTGAAGCAAGCTTCCTAAGTTCTAAGGAAAGGAAGCCCGACCCAGTAAGAGGGGGAAACTACTCCCGCAGTTCCTTTGCAAAAAAGCCGACCCACGGACAACTCTGGGGCGTTTACGAACTTCTTACTGCACGATGCTCTCAGAATTTGCCTGCGTTCAACTCCCTTCACCTAACCAAACTTAAGATTGCACGCCTGATTAAAATCTAGCCCCGCTAGTTAATTACGCGACAGGTTTTTGAGAAGCTGGGTTTAGAGAATCCATACTGCCCAAAAGCGCTATGCAGGGGAGCCACTGCCGAACCCGGAGGGTCTTCTCCAAGGGGAGACGCTAAAAGCGATAGCGCAGCGTTAGCGAGTCTGCGAGCGTCTGGGGTCTCCCCAAGTAGAGCAAGTGGCGTGGAAACTACAGGTGTTTGATTGTCTAGAGAGAAGGTAATTTTACGCCATTAGACTCTGATTTTTAACTAGGAGGAACTGCTGGTGAACCCAATTTTCCCACATGTAGAATCGGTAACAATTAGGTAAGCAGCTTAATAAGCAGCGAGGGCGAACCTTATCTCCATTATTGTAGATTTAGAGCGCACTTCCAGAAAATAGTTCTAGATATCGACTTGGGTAATCAGTATAGCATTGCAAGCAAGACTACCCAGATAAGTTAGCACTGACCAAAAATTTCGTCAAAAAGAGCTACTGCTACAATTGGAACACCAGGCAAAGCAAGAATATAACCTTGACGGCTCAGAGCAGAGAATTATACCTACTCATCGCCTGCCAAGAATCTGATGACACATGAACCTATCCCACTAATAATATTTTGTTAATCCAGATATGAATTGTAGCAAGGTCAATGAATGCGTCAAAGTAAACT
>NZ_JABXKO010000086.1:0-9107 GCF_017114965.1 Nostoc sp. JL31 | reverse complement strand
CCGGCACGGTAACGCAATCGACTATTACAGTTTCCGAAGGTACGGACGCACTCGGAAACGATGTTTCGACACGCGATACAAGTACGTTTGTTTACTGCTGTTCCCAGTCCAGTGCCAACGACAGCGCAACCTATACCCATGTCGGATGCGTTATCACCTGTGCCAAAGGTGAAGACAGCCGCGATCGTAAAAACTCCAACGGAATTATCAAATGACGGTATCAAAACCGCATTAGACCAGCAACAGAAAGATTTTACCGAGAAACTTGGACAACTGACTGCGATCGCCACCGCAATCGCGGCAATTACACCAGCCATACAAGGGCTGCCTGATGCGATCGCCAAATCTCCGACTGTACAAGCTGCAAATAAAGAAACTACCCAAGGCGCAGTTTGTGAAATTGCTCAACCTGGGGGATGTTTGGGGAATGCTCTAGATGATTCTGCCAATAAAGTTAATCAAAATAATAATCAAAATACAGCTAATCTTCTAGACAAAATTAATGCTGGGGCAAATGCTGCACAATTAGCACTTTTGGAATTGATGAATACAAAGCTTGGTGATTTAATTCCAGGCGGGATATCAGGAAAATTACAAAGACTCAGTTCATGGATGCATCTCGATAGAGTACTAAATATTTTGATTTGGTGGCAGACTCTCCACAATGCCTACATGCTCTCTGCCAACTTAGGGCAAACATTAACTAGCGCTATATCAAATGTTTTAGCAGCAATAGGAATTAAAGATGCTGAAGGTAGTCCATTAGAGATTGGCGAAGTCTTAGGAAGTCAGTTTGATTCTTTAGCTAAAACTGTAATCGGCGAAAGTGAGTGGGGAGGAATCAAAGCTGAATACAAAAAATGGAATCGAATTTATCAAGCAGCAGCTAACTTAATGAATTCAATTCAATCTATTGGTTATTCGATTTTGAGCGCCTTGGAAGTCGTTGGCTCATGGGTTGCTGTAATTGGTAATGCCCTGCGTCAATGGGGCGAGGTCAGTGAAAAAGCGTATCGGTGGATGAACCCGACTCCTAACTTTCAGAATAAATTCTTTACTGCTTTAGAAAAAACTGAAGATGTGGTGAGTCAAATTGACAGCGTTGCTTCCGAAGTCTTAAGCGTTCAAGAAACAGTTACCCAGATTGGAACTCAGAAAACGGAGTTTCTCAAAGCATTAGGAGAAGAACCAAATAGCAAACAAGGTACTACACCACCAGAAGCAGCAAAAATTAAAGCTGCCTCTGATGCTTCCAAGTTAGTTAGCGCAACAGGAATAGCAATATCCGATTCAGATAAGGAAGCTGACGAATAATGACATTACCGAAGGTTTTAGCGAGTGGGAGAATCTCCAAGATATCGTTAGGCTTGAACACAATAAAGCAGTTAAAACTTACTTTAAAAATCAACCAGATAATGATGTCAGCGAAGGCAAACCAAGATTAAAACATTCTTGTTTGATGAAAGATGATGACACATCAACTATGACTATCATGAGGATGTGGTTATTTGAAATAACTTGTGGACACGCTCAAGCGTTGCAACGGCCTGTTTACGGTATCCCTTGGTATGAGATTCAATCAGAACGCACCTTCAAACCACAAGTTAAGCTGTACTTCTTAGAACCTTACAACTTTACTATTCACGGTGATGGAAAAACACCCCAGGCTGAAGGTGAAATCACCTTTAGATTAATGGATGAATCTAGTGAAACTATTAGTCGTAGCAATGCAGAAACTTTAGCTAGACAAATTAAAAGTATATTTGCGACACCTCCTTTTACTTGGAATAAAGGACACTTCAAATGTACTTATTCTGATAAAGAGCATGGCTACGAATTGAAATTACTAGTAACAAGTAAAGCGGAAGGGGAACGGATGATCCGTGCGGTTCTAGATATTCGCAACCACTCTTTTGACCGCGATTACCTCCAATTTATCGACAATGACCGGAGCTATCCAACAAACCCAGGAACGCACCGAGTCTATGGACGTACAACTCAAAAATTTACTCGTCGGCGAACGGCAGACGTGAAATTTAGGTTTGCACAACTACTTATCTGGGGCAAGCAAAATCCAATCAATTTGGTGGCTACTAGCGGCAGCCGCTTAAGAAGCGTCATCGAGCGAGTTTAGGGCCAATTATTCCAAAAATTTACCGGACTACACTATGTTATCCGCTTGGAAAAAATGACTTGAATCATTGCTATGACTGAATAACAAGCAATTGACAATTAATAAGTACTAATATGTCCAGACGCAAGAGCGCACGAGAATTAGAAAACCAACTTAAATACGCTAAAGCCAGAGAAGCCTATACAGCACCACTAAGAGAAGAGGGATCTGCAACCCAGCGTCGCCCAAAGACTGCGGTAAAATATGCGGTACTGTCTCCTTTAGCGGCCGCAGATTCAGCCTTTACCATTCAAGTGTCTGCTGCTGGATTACAATTTTTTGGTGGAATTGCAGGATTAGGATTAGCGGAAGCGGCAACAGATCCTAGCGCGCCTCGCGGTTTCCGTCCGGCTGAAATGAAGGCAACCGTGGCTGACGGCTCCCCTAGTGTAGTTCGAGCTAAAGGCTCAAATCGGCCTTACGTTCGCTACGGCAAAGGTACACGTGGTAGTAACACTCAATACAATTATTCGGCTGCAATCACTGCTGCAACTCCCTCAGCCCTTGATACCAAGGTGAAAGGAATTTTTACCTCTGTAAAAAGCTCCCTTGGTGGTAGCTATGGGCGTGTCTGGTTTGAATCCGAGCGTTACCCCGCAAACGCTAGCGGTTGATGATCAACATTTCTACACCAGCTATTTGGTATCCAGGTCAATCAGAACTTGAATTTTCTGAGGAATTGAACCTAATGATGGAGCGGGCCGCAATAACCCGCGATTTTCTTAACGGTGACATTCCTCCAGATCATCTTTTAGATTTCATCAATGACCAAGGCTTTGATGTTTTTGAAGTATCTGAAGATTGGGATTTAGGCGATGGCATTATTAGCTGATGTCACAGCGGTTGGAGCTTGGGAGCTTTTTTATTATCAAAAGCTCTTAGGCAATCTCCAAAATCGCAAAATCAAAGCCCCAATCATCGATCCGGTTGAACTGCCATTCATTACGGATAAACACATCTTGCTAGTTGGAGCATCCTCAAGCAAAGCAAAGCCAACTTGGTTGCGTGCTGGGTATCTTTATCAGCAAATAGGTGGAATTCATATTGATGACACCATAATTTACGAGAGATTGGGAGCAGTCCCCAGCACTGAAACAGATTTTAATCGCTCTCTTATTAAGCTCAACAGCATTGATTTAATCAGGTTTCCCCAAATTACTAATGATTATCGCTTGCGGTTTGAAGCAATGCCTTGGATAGAGGAAGTAACTTTAGGGGTTTGGGTTTACACGGGGACCGTAAGCGATTCAACCGAAGAAACATTAGGCGCAATCAGAGCAAAACTAGAAACTCTTGAATTCAAGATTGATAATTTATGACTACATTAAGTTACACCGCATTAGCTGAAAAATTACCCGCTGGTTCAATTGAATTTGTTGGGAATAATCAAGTCAAGCTTAATTTGAGTTTGGCGACAGATTCAGGTGCAGCGCTGACTTTAGGGACTTCTTGCGTTAAAGGTATTGTGAAGTTAATGCAAGCATTGTCTGCGCTGACCGAGCAAGTAAATGAAGCGAGGATTATTGCTAATCTTCCGCCAATTGAATTTGCATCGCAGCAAGTAACAGGTACACCAGAAGCACCAGAATTTGAATTTACAGTGCGCGTCAAAGTGGATACTGCTTTGTTTGTTGACAACCTCGACGACCCCACTGATTAATTATGATTAACAATCCTTCCAACACGATTGAAGTTGCTAAATTTAGCAATTGCGTTCATGGGGGCAAAGACCTGACCGCTACTGTTGGTGATACAGTTTTAAACGCCAACAGTATCAGGCAGTATGCAGCTTTTATAAACAATTCTTCTTCTGATATCACTTTGATTTTGGGTGATAAGTCTAAAGGTGCTATTGGTCGCGGAATTGTTTTAAAGCCAAGAGGCAGTTATGAGATAAATCAGTCTAATCTTTATGTTGGAAGGGTGTCAGCTATCTCTGCCAACGACTGTAAATTAACTTTCACGGAGTGTATTGAATAGTGGCACTTTTTAATCCAGCATCAGTAACAGTAGCCGAATCAACTAGCGATACTTCAATCCCAACCACTGTTGCTGCTAACATAGCCAGCGGGATAATCTTGGCTGCTAATTCCAATAGAAAAGGCGGGACAATTTGGAATGATAGCACCGCTACTTTATTCATTGAATTTGGCGCAACCGCAACAAATAGCGCATTTACTGCCAAGTTATATGCAGGCGGATATTATGAAATTCCATTCCATTACATTGGTGTAATTAGTGGTATTTGGTCTGCTGCCAATGGGAATGCTTTGGTTCGGGAGTTAACTTAAAATGCCTTTGTCTAATCCAGTATTTTCAGAATTATTGCTTCCCACTAGTTTTACTCACTGGCATGACGAAAGCTTTGTTGAGTCCGGTGGACAAATCAAAATTGATACAAACACTAGTATCGCTTATGCAGCCGAAATCTACCAAAATCCATGTGCGCTTAATGATAGCTTTAGCTTTCGGAGGCTGCTAACAGCAGGAAGCTACAATCTTGGTGTCTTGACTGTTTTGAGTTCCAATGTTGGAAAGCTGAAACTAGAAATTGACGGTAATTTGGCTTTTGATGATATGGATTTTTATAGTCCATCTGTTGTTGTTAATGGAATACTTCAACGAATTATTACCATCCCTGCCGATGGATTACATGACTTTAAATTTACTGTATTTGCAAAAAACGCAGCATCCAGTAATTATTATTTCTCTGGTCGGAAAATCTGGGCTAGAAAAATATAATTTCAATATTATTCAAATGACTACTACTTCTTCAACAATTGCCGTTTCTTCTAGTCCTAGAGTAGAATTCACGCTTCAAGATGCAGGAATACTTGTTGGGATCTTTGGTAGTCTTGTAATGCTTTTTGGCGTTGCTTTTAGTGTAATTAGCAAAATAAACAAGATTTCTTTTACAGTTGATGGCATTGAGGAAACCTTAAAGCTCCACGCCAGCAATGCTGAAAAAATCAAAGATTTGGATAAGCGCTTTGATGTTCATCTGCAAGATTACGTCAACTACAAGGATGCAAATTTATTAAGCCACAACGGTTTGGATGAGCGCATCGAGCATAAGTGGCAGCGATCTGAGGGAGAATTTAATGCAATTAAGGGGAGTATAAAAGAGCTTCAGGGTTTTCTACACCGAACGAACGACTTTAAGATCCGGGAATAACCCTCTGGGGATTCAGGGTAACTGAAACTTTTTGTAGCAAGCTGGACAGAGTAAGTCTTTGCCCAAAAGTTTGAGGTCGGAGTACTTGCCACACTTAAAGCAAGTGCCTTCTAAGTGGATTGTTCCAATCTTAAGTTTTGCTTTCATTCAAGTCCTGGGGATTCACTCTACAAGAACCGAGCTTGTTCGGTGTGGGCAGATAAGGAGTCAATTCTGAGTCTGAATGGTAGGACTTACACCTACATCTGACCGAGAGTTCAGCCCTTTGGTGACAGTAATCTGCTGTCGGACTGGATTAGTTATTTCCGGACTGATTACCGTGATTCACTAATCAACGAATCGCACTTCCTCTATGAAAAGGTTAGACGCACAGTTGTAGGTGTTAATTTGAATCAGCCTATTTCGCTTGTAGTTTCCATTAGATGTAAGTTGGAATTGATCGCTAGAGCCGTTTGGGGCTGCGGACTGCCCTGTGTAGCTGTCTTGGTATTGGATGGACGAGATTCGACCGTACCGCCACTCGCCCTGGAGTTCAGTAGGCACTCCATTATCGTTACCCGCCTGACTCGCGCTTGGGTAAAAAAGAAGGCTAGCGGTGAAACCCAAACTCACGGCAGTAGCAGCGAAAAAGCGGACAGTTTTTGGTATGGAATAGAATTGCCTGTTGGTTATTGAGTGCATAGCATTTTTGTAGAAATAGATTTATTTATCAACGAAAGCGATTTACAGCGCGGAATCAGGGTTTATATATCGCCTATCCCAATAGGGGCACACAAAGGTGCGCCCAAATCCACCCAAACCAAAACTTCATGCAATAAACTGCAATCCATATTTGTTCAAAACAGGCTGTATTTTTTCCATATTTAGCGATGTACTATCTGCTACTTGACCCATTTCTTCATAAAAGTTTTTCGCGCCCTTCGGTGAAATTAAAACCAGGAATTTCGCAGTAGCAGAACGAATCTTAAAGCCATGTGGTGTATTGTAAGGAATGTTAACGAAAAAGCCTGGTGATGCCAAAATTGTTTCTGTAGCAACTTGGATATCTAGTTCACCTTCTAGAATATAAAACGCCTCTTCCCAAGGGTGAGTATGAAGTGGTGGGCCATTTTCCTCTGTATCTGTAATTTCATAAATTGTCCACGCTTGATTAGTCTCTTCTCCGGTTACTTTTGTTGTGAACTGTGCACCAATAACTGAAAATTGATTCCCTTCTCCTGATGCAAGAATAGTTGGTTTACGCATGGTTGCATTTTGCATACAAGTTACTCCTTATTGTGTAATTTAGTAAGTGACTTACAAACTTGATTTGATGTTTTTAACATTAGAAATTAATCGGGGAGAACTAGGGGAGAAAAATTGGTAATTGCTTTTTTTTGTAACTGATGATTAAGATATTGAACTAAGGTTAAAATCTCTAGAAACAATTAGTAGCCTATTGTGGCTAAAGTCGATATTTCCATGCCTAAAGAGTCACTCAACTTCCCCAAAGCAGACATACTAGTGATTGATGACACGCCAGAAAACCTGAATCTCCTATCTGCTATGCTGACGGAACAGGGATATAAAGTTAGGAGTGTAACTAAAGGTTCTACGGGATTACGGGGAGCAAATGCAGTTCCTCCCGACCTAATTTTGCTGGATGTGAATATGCCTGAGATGAATGGCTATGAAGTCTGCCAACACCTGAAGGCAAACGATCGCACCCGTGAAATTCCGGTAATTTTTATCAGCGCTTTGGGTGATGTGCTAGATAAGGTAAAAGCTTTTACAGTTGGTGGGGTGGACTACATCACTAAGCCTTTCCAGCTAGAAGAGGTTTTAGCACGAATTGAAAATCATTTGACCATTTGGAAACTGCAACGACAACTCCAAGCCCAAAATGAGCGGTTGCAGCAGGAAATTTCTGAACGCGCCAAAGCAGAAGAGAAGTTCGCTAAAGTTTTTCGCTCTAGTCCCAACCCAATTGCGATCGCCACAGTTTCGGAAGCTCGTTTTATTGATGTCAATCCCAGTTTCTTGAAGATGAGCGGCTATTGTCTAGAGGAAGTAATTGGAGATACTGCTACCGAACTTAATTTAGGTAAAAGTACAGTCGCGGTCGCTCAAACAATTCAACTTCTGCCGGAAACTGGCTCACTGTACAATCTAGAATTTGAATTTTCTACTAAGTCTGGAGAACTCAAAACCATACTGATATCTCTCGAATTAATTGATCTAGCTGGAGTGCCATGTGCTTTATTAATTGCCAATGACATCACCGAACGCAAACGTCTAGAAAACGAATTTATCTCTTTAGTCAGTCATGAGTTGCGTACACCTTTAACTTCCACAATGGGAGCATTAGATTTATTGAGTTCAGGACAACTGGGAACTCTGAATGAACAGGGGCAAAAAGTCCTAAGCATTGCCACCACTAATACTGAACGCCTGATTCGTTTAGTGAACGATATTCTCGATTTAGAGCGGATGAAATCGGGCAAAATCCTCACGCGAAAAGCGAAGTGCAACGCCGCAGACTTGCTAATTACGGCAACGGAAGCGATGCAAGCAATGGCAGATAAATTACAAGTTCGACTGATTATAAATCCCGTAGCAGTAGAACTTTGGGCAGATCCCGATCGCCTCCTGCAAACCCTCACTAATTTACTGAGCAACGCGATTAAGTTTTCTGAACCAGGTGACACTGTGTGGATAAGTGCCACTCTCTCAGAATCCAGAGGCGTTGAGTCTGAAGAAAATCAGCCTTCATCATCCAACTTCCTTTTAATTACGATCCAAGATGAAGGGCGAGGAATTCCTGAAGATAAATTGCAAATCATCTTCGAGCGTTTTCAGCAGGTAGATGCATCTGACTCCCGCAACAAAGGAGGAACAGGTTTAGGACTTGCTATTTGCCGAGATATTATACAGCAACATAATGGTAAAATCTGGGTTCAGAGCATTTTAGGCAAAGGTAGCACCTTTTATGTACTGTTACCTTTAGCAGACTCTCAATAACAGCATTTAATTACCCAAATCTCCCCTACTTCTGCCCGATTGCATTCTAAAATAGCTGAAGACTAATCAAGCTAATCAGCATCACATATCATGCGAGAGTGACAATATGAGCAGAAATATCTTGATTGTTGATGATGAAGAAGATGTGCAGGCGATCGCAAAACTGGGATTAGAAATGGGTGCTGGTTGGAACGTATTGACAGCTTGCTCTGGTCGAGAAGCGTTGAATGTAGCTGTCAACTCTAAGCTTGATGTAATTTTACTAGATATGATGATGCCTGATATGGATGGGCGCGCCACTCTGCAACAACTGAAGGCTAACCCCATCACTAAGTCAATTCCAGTAATTTTACTAACTGCCAAAGTCCAGGAGTCCGATCAAAAGAGCTTTACTGGCTTAGATGTAGTTGCTGTCTTTGCCAAGCCTTTCCGTCCCTTGAAACTAGCAGCACAAATCACTGAAGCATTAGGCTGGAACTGATTTTTTTGGTGGTTACAGCAAATTTTGCTCTATATATCTAGCTCTATATATCTATATGTTATTACTGCTTTTCTGATTCGCATTGACAGAGAGGTGGACAAACGTGGGTACGAAACGATTGGGCGTTGGATACCATCTGTCAGATTGAGCCTCAAACGAATTGATCTATAAATAATTTACGCTCCGGGAAAGCGATCGCCGCGGCCAATATCCTCCAACAACTAGCTACGCAACAGAGGATCTAAAACCAGCCAAGGCGGCAAGACAGCAGAATTGCT